>CAZIFU010000068.1:0-5209 GCA_964539075.1 uncultured Verrucomicrobiota bacterium
AGCAGGTGTATCCGCCCTCTTTGGCCGGCTCGAAAACCGCGGTCAGTTTCATGCCCCGAGGTTGCCACAGCGCGCCGCCTTTGGCAAGCCGCCCACTGCCCACTGACCACCGACCACTGACCACTGACCACTGACCACTGATTACTGATTACTGAATTTGTCCGCCGCTAAAACAAACCGCGCCACGGACAGAGCAAACAAACCAAAAACAAAAACATGAAAACAAAAAAACTACTGCACTACGGCTTGTCACTGCTGACGGCGGGCGCGGCGCTCTGGAGCGTCTCGTCTTCCGTTCAGGCGGCGGACAAGAAACCCAACTTCCTCATCATCTGGGGCGACGACATCGGCCAGTTCAACGTCAGCGCCTACGGCATGGGCACGATGGGCTACACCACATCCAACATTGACCGCATCGGCATCGAAGGCATCCGCTTCACCGACTAGTATGGCCACCCAAGCTGCACCGCCGGACGCGTGTGCTTCATCACCCGCCAGACCGGTTTCCGCACCGGGATGCTCAAGGTCGGATTGCCAGGCGCGAAGGAAGGCTCGCGGCGAGGATCTATGAAATGAGCCGTGAGTCGTTGCCTGCCGCGCAGTTGTCGGACGCCCTCCGCAAGAGCCAGGAGGACTTGAAACGGGCGGAGGAGGCGCTGCGCACCAGCGAAGCGCGCTGGCGCGAGTTGAACGAGAACCTCGAACAGCTCGTCACCGAGCGCACGGGCGAGTTGCGCGCGAGCGAGTCCAGGTTCCGCACTTTGGCGGAGGTTTCGCCCGTGGGCATCTATCGCGCGGATGCCTCCGGCCAGGCCGTTTACCTTAATGCGCAGTCTTGCGAAATCATCGGTCTGTTGCCGGAGTCGGCCAAGGGCTACGGTTGGTCGTCAACCGTCCACCCGGATGACCGGGAGCGCGTTTTCGAGGGATGGAAGCAAGCGGTGGCCGCCAAACGCGGCTTCGTCAGCGAGCATCGCTTTCAACATGCCGACGGGCGGCTGGTGTGGGCCGCGAACTGGTCTCAGCCCGAACAGGATTCCGCCGGGGAGATTGTCGGCCATGTGGGCGTGTTGATCGACATCACCGTGCGCAAGCAGGCCGAGGCGGCTCTGCGGGAGCGCACCGAGCGTTACGAACTGGTCATCGCCGGGGCGCAGGCCGCGATCTGGGATTGGGATGTTCTCAACCAGCGCGTGATGTATTCGCTCCAATGGAAGGCGCTGCGTGGCTACGCCGACGAGGAGGTCAGCGACCGACTGGAGGAGTGGAGCAGTCGAATCCATCCCGAGGACGCCCCGCGTGTGATGGCCGCCGTGCAGGCGCACTTTGAAGGCCAGACCGCCGTCTTTGCCGAGGAATTGCGCGTCCGCTGCAAAGATGGCTCGTGGAAGTGGATCACTGATCGCGGCCTCGCCCTGCGCAACGCCGCCGGGCGCGTTGTGCGCATGGCCGGCTCGGAAAACGACATCACCGCGCGCAAGCAGGCGGAACAGGAGCTTGCACAACAGCGCAACGAGCTGGCCCATCTTTCGCGCGTGACGATGCTCGGCGAACTCTCCGGCTCACTCGCCCACGAGTTGAACCAGCCGCTCACCGCCATCTTGAGCAACGCTCAGGCCGCGCAACGTTTTCTCGCGCGCGACGACGCCGACCTGAACGAGGTGCGCGCCATTCTGGCGGACATCGTGGCCGAGGACAAACGCGCCGGCGAAATCATCCACCGGTTGCGCCTGCTGCTCAAAAAAGGCGAAGTGCAGCGCCAGTCGCTCGACCTGAATGAAGTCGTGCTGGAGGTGCTCAAGCTCGTGCGCAGCGATCTGGTCAACCATGGCATCAGCGCGCAAACGCAACTCGCGCCGGCGCTGCCCGCCATCAAGGGCGACCGCGTGCAACTCCAGCAGGTGCTGCTCAACGCGGTGATGAACGCCTGCCAGGCGATGGCCCGCGTGGCGCCGGCGGATCGCACCCTCGTCGTCCGCACGGTCGCCTCCGACGGCGATGGGGTGCAGGTGGAGATCGCCGATCGCGGGTGCGGCATCCCGCCGGAAAACCTCGAGCGCGTCTTCGAGCCTTTCTTCACGACGCGGACGGAGGGCCTGGGCCTGGGTCTGGCGGTGTGCCGCACCATCATTGACGCGCACGGCGGAAAGATATGGGCCACGAACAACGCGGAGCGCGGGGCCACTTTTTATTTCAAGCTTCCGACGGCACCGGAATCAGAGTCATGAACCGTTCCCCGGCAACTGTCTTTGTGGTGGATGACGATCCCGCCGTGCTGAAGGGCCTCGCGCGCCTGCTGCGCGCGGCGCGGCTTGACGTCGTCACGTTCCATTCGCCTCGGGAGTTCCTGGAACGACACGATCCTCGTGCCCCCGGCTGCCTCGTGCTCGACGTTGCGATGCCCGGCTTGAACGGCATGGAACTACAGGAAGCATTGGCGGTGCAGGGCAGCCCGATCCCGATTGTTTTCATGACCGGCCACGGCGACATCCCCATGAGCGTGCAGGCGATGAAGCGCGGCGCTTTGGATTTCCTCACCAAACCCGTGAATGATGAGGACCTGCTCAAAGCCGTTCACGCTGCCATCGAGAAGGACCGTGGCAACCGGCAGGCCCGCACCGAACTCGACGAAATCCAGGCGCGGCTCGACACCCTCACGCCGCGCGAACGCGAGGTCATGGAGCATGTCATTGCCGGGCAGCTCAACAAACAAACCGCTGCCAACCTCGGCACCGTCGAGCAAACCATCAAAGTCCATCGCGCCCGCGTCATGGAAAAAATGAAGGTGCAGTCGGTCGCGGAACTCGTTCGCCTGGCGGAACGAGCGGGCATTCGGTCGCCTTGACCTCGGACCGCGACCGGTCCCCGGTCGCCGCAGCCACGATTGCACAAGGGCGTTCGAACTTTCACCACGCCTCCTTCACTTCCCACCCGCTGCGCGCCGGGACGGCGCGCGGTCCGGGGACGTATTGAACTAAGGTCCAATACCCTTTCTCGCCCTATCCCCGCCATCCTCGGCCATCGTGACTAAACCCCGGCCCCTGATTGCCATCGTGGACGATGAAGAATCCATCCGCAAAGCGTTGACGCGCCTGCTGCGCTCGGCGGGCTTGGACGTGGAGACGTTTCCGTCCGGCGTCGAGTTTCTGGAATCCCTTTCGACCCGCCGGCCCGATTGCGTGGTGCTGGATCTGCACATGCCGGTCATGAACGGCTTCGAGGTTCAGGCCCGGCTGGCGGCATCCGTCGCGCCCGTGCCCGTGGTGATCATCACCGGCCACGATTCCATCGAGACGCATGAACATGCGCTGGCCGGGCGGCCGATCGCCTATCTCCGCAAACCCGTGGACGACCAGCCGCTGCTCGACGCCATTCAACTGGCGCTGACCCACAAACCGATGTCATGAAACAGATCAGTTATCAGTTGTCAGCGATCGGTCATCAGTCGCCCGCGAATACTGACCACTCGATTTCGCTCCTCGTTTCTTACGAACCAATTTGTCCGTCGCTGACTGAATCAAACCGCGTCACGGGCGGAGCACCGAAACAAAAACAAAAACAACAAAAACAAAATGAAAACTAAAAACATCATCCTCAACCTCCTGGGCCTCGCCGCCGTGGCGGCCTTCAGCGGCTGCGCCAGCTCCGGCTACGAACAGGCGGACAAAACGGGCGCAGGCATCGCCGAATTCCGATCCGAGATCATCAATGGCAAGAAGGCCATCGACGCCACGATGAAATCGCTCAATCAGGTCGCGACGACGGCCACCACCAATCCGCGCAAGGCCTTCGAGCAATACTCGGAGGACGTGGCCGACCTCGAGTCCTCGGCCGCCGATGTGCGCAAACTCAGCCAGGACGTGAAGGCGCAGGGCAAGTCGTACTTCACCCAGTGGGAAAAGCAGTTGGCCGACGTGAAGAACCCGGAAATTCGGAATCTGGCGGCGGAGCGCAAGGCCAAGCTGCAGCAATCCTTCGACGCCATCCGCCAGGCCGCCGAACCGCTCAAGGCACAGTTCGATCCCTGGATGTCCGATTTGAAGGACTTGCAAAAATACCTGGCCAACGACCTGACCATTGCCGGCGTGGACGCCGCCAAGGGTCTCATTGCCAAGACCAGGGCTGGAGGCACGGAAGTGCAGAAGTCCATGGACACGCTCATCGCCGAGCTGAACAGCGTCTCGGCCGCGATCACGCCCGCCAAAGCCGCCAAGTAACCGACCACCGAACAAACCAATTTGCCCGTCGCTGATTCACACAAACCGCGCCACGGACAGAACACAAAAACAAAACCACAAAACAAAATGAAAAGAGAAAACAAACTACAGCACTACGGCTTGTCACTGCTGACGGCGGGCGCGGCGCTCTTGTGCGTCACGTCTTCCGTTCAGGCGGCGGACAAGCAACCCAACATCCTCGTCATCTGGGGCGACGCCATCGGCACCCAGAACATCAGCCACAACAGCAAGGGCATGATGGGCTACCAGACGCCGAACATTGACCGCATCGCCAAGGAAGGCGTGGGCTTCACCGATTACTACGCGCAGCAAAGTTGCACCGCCGGTCGCGCCGCGTTCATCAGCGGCTCCGTGCCGGTCCGCTCCGGCATGACCAAAGTGGGTGTGCCCGGTGCGAAGGAAGGCTGGAAAGCCGTGGACTGCACCATGGCCACGGTTCTCAAGAGCCAGGGCTACGCCACCGGTCAATTCGGCAAGAACCATCAGGGCGATCTCGACGAGCATCTGCCCACGATGCACGGCTTCGATGAGTTCCTCGGCAGCCTCTATCACCTCAATGCGAACGAGGAGCCGGAGAACGAGGACTTCCCCAAGGACCCTGCGTTCCTGAAGAAGCACGGCCCGCGCGGCGTGTTGCACGTGAAGGCTGACGGCAAGGGCGGCCAGACCATCAAGGACACCGGCCCGCTCAACAAGAAACGCATGGAGACGATTGATGACGAAATCACCGTCGCCGCCAAGGAGTTCATCACGCGGCAAGCCAAAGCCGGGAAGCCTTTCTTCTGCTGGTGGAACGCCTCGCGCATGCACTTCCGCACCCATGTGAAGGCGGAGCATCGCGGCCTCTCCGGTCAGGACGAATACAGCGACGGCATGGTCGAACACGACATGCACGTCGGCGAACTGCTCAAGTTGATTGACGACCTCGGCCTCGCCAACGACACCATCGTTCAGTATTCCACCGACAACGG
>CAZIFU010000069.1:0-5127 GCA_964539075.1 uncultured Verrucomicrobiota bacterium
GGTCAGCAGGCCGCTCGGCCAATGGCGCTTGCTGGCAACCTGAAAAAGGTTGCCCGTGGGCATCTGATACTTGCCCAGAACCCAGCCCAGCTTCTTGATGCCGTCGCAAGTCGCGCGGTCGATTTCGTGCCGGCCGGTGAAGACCGCGATGCCGCGTTCGATGCCGGCAGCCTTCATCTCGGTCACCACCTGCAGATCCTCGCCCGGATCCTTGCCCCAGAGATAGACATAGACCGCGTCTTTCAAATGGCCCACCGCGGGCCGGGCCTTCGTCCGTTCGTGAAGCGGGCGCATTTCGGGATGCGCGCGCAGAAAGTCTTTTCGATAATCCTTGGCCAGACTCACGTAGCCGCCCTCGGTGAAGAACGCGTAGTTGATGCGGAGCGGGCTCGCATAGACGGTCTCATCGCCTGCGCCGGGAAGGCGGAACGTATCCAGACGCGCCCTCATGGCTCGTTTAAGATCGGTGATCCCCCACCAAGGCTGACCGCCGCCCCAGCCGAACGGACTTTGAATCTCTCCCTCCTTTTCCAGGGGCATGAGTATTCCTTCGCCCGTGGTGTTTTGCACATAATGCCAGCCCTTTTCGGGAGCAGCAAAGGGGAAGGGATAGCCGGGGAAAACGGTGTAGCTCCTAGCCGGCACCTCGAGCACAAGATCAAATGCGTGCGGGTTCTCCTTGGTGAAAGAGATGGTGACTGCAAAAGGCCCGCCAGCCCCGACCACTTTGGCGGACAGGGTTGTGGGAGTCCTACTCAGGCCCTCCGGTGCGACCCGAAAGCCGGGTTTCGCCTGCTGCCGCCACACCAGCCCGATGCGCTTGTCCACCACCGAGAGGGAACCGTCCGCCGGGGACAAGGCAACGCGCAGCACATCATTTTCAAGCACGAATTCCTTGCCAATGATTGTTCCCGTTTGTGCAAGCGCTTCCGGTCCTGCTGCCAGCGTGACCAGCGACAGGCCCCCGACTCCGCGCAGGAACTGGCGCCGGGTCCAGGATTCCAACTGTGGCCGGGCAGTCCCTTTTCCGTAATCAAGAATGACGTTTTTGATTTTCATTCTTTACCGGGGCCAGCGGGCGAAAACACGGAGTAGATCGCCCGCAACACCCGATCGCGAAATGGCAGGGTCTCCGTTTGGGGGACCTGGGTGAGGAAAACGAAAAGGAGGTCGTTCTCGAAATCCACCTGCCCCAGCGTGCCCGACGCGCCGATGTGACGAACGCGGACTCCCACGCCATTGGCATCCACTTTCAAAACGTTGAAACCCAGGCCGTAACCCTGCTGGCCAGTGGCGGGCGTGGCCGGTTGGGGCTGGTAAAGGGCCTGCAAAGATTCAGCTCGGAGCAGGCGTTTGCCATCGGCAACTCCGCGATTGCGATGCAAAAGCAGGAATCGCCCAACGTCGTCCAGCGTGGAAATTAATCGGCCGGCTGGATTGGGGAATTTTGCCGCGGCTTCCGCACGGCGAGCGAGGTCGAGTTTGGTAAAGTTGCCGTCCTTGCGCTCATAGGCGGTCGGAATCTTCGCCATCAGTTCCTCGGTGGGATAAAATGTGGCGGTTGTGGCGCCGATCGGGCCAAGCAGCCGTTCCGCCATTAACGCGCCAAACTCCTTGCCGGTGATGATCTCGGCGATTCGCCCAGCCACCATGAACCCAAGTCCCGTGTAGGCATAAGCACTTCCCGGTTCGGCAGCCAGCCCTTGCCGGGGCAAGTCCGCCACCGCGTCGGCCAATGTCCCGTCCGGTTTGATGCTCCATTTCCCCGATTCGATGGCGGGCTGTCCTGGAAATCCAGCCGTGTGCGAAAGCAATTCGCGGATCCTGGGCGTTCGCGCCGCCGGTCCTTTGCCGCGGACCGTCACGCCGGTGAAAGAGGGCAAATATTTGTCCACGGGATCGTCCCACGACAACTTGCCTTGCTCCACCAGCATGGCGAGGAGGGTGGTCGTGTGCGGCTTGGTCAGCGAGGCAATCCGGCACGGGGCCTCGACCGTGAACGGGCGCCCGGATTCAATATCCGCCATTCCAAACGCCTCGCGAAAGACGGGTTCACCCCGGTGGATGATGAGGAGTGCGCCGCCGGGCACGAACTTTTGCTCAATGCCCCACCGAAACGCGGAACGGATTTCCTCCCGCTGGGCGGCGGTGAAACCGTGGTCCAGCCACGACTGTTCCACGGTGAGGCGCTTTTGGCCCGGCGCGGGCGAGAGAGTCGTGCCCGTTTTTTCCTGCGCCGCCAGCGCACCAGATGCGCTCAGCAGGCAGGCCAGCCAGATGGTATTACGTGAAGTTTTCATAGTTGGTGGCGATTTGGATTCTGCCTTCATGCTTCGTCCAAGGACGCGACTTCTTCGCCGCCGCCGGCATGGGCGCGACGAGTGATCCTCTTTGCGAGCCTGCCAGTGGTCAGCGCTTTCATTTATCGAAGCAGCCGATCTTGCGGAGAAACTCCTCCATGCGCGCGAGCGAACGTTCGCGCCACGCGTCGGTCGTCGAGAAACCGTGGCCGCCATCCTCGCCGATGTAGAGCGCGAGGTCGGCACCGGCGTCCTGCCACCTGGCGGCAAAACCTTTCAAGAACTCAAACATCGGGTCCTTGGTGCCGATGAGGACCAGCGTCGGCGGCAGGTCCTTGCGCCAGTGCCGGGCCGGGGAAAGGCGCTCGCCCAGGACCTTGTCGCCGTCGAGCGCGTCGAGGAACGGCATCGTTCGCGTGCCGCCCTCGAGAAAATCGAGCAGCGGAAAATGGAGCATCATCCCGTTGGGCTTCGCGGAAAATCGCACATCGTCGCCGGCCGCATCAAACTCCTCCAGGACCCCGACGCTCGCCGCCAGATGTCCGCCGGAAGAGCCACCGCACGAAACGATGCGGTTGGGATCAATGCCCAGCTGCGCGGCGTTCGCGCGCACCCAGCGCATCGCGCTTTTCGCGTCTTCGACCGCCTTGTCCGGCAACACGCCGTCGGTCTTGCGTTTGCGATACTCCACGCGCACGCCGACCAGCCCGAGCCGGGCAAAATGTTCTGCCTCTGCCGCGAAGGCCTGGCCGGGGCCGGCCTTGGCGGGCGCGGTTCCCTCGCCTTTGGTCGGATTGAATCCGCCGCCACCGAAGAACACGATGGCGGGGCGTTGATCGGCGGACTTCCAGCCCGGCGGATAGTGAATGGCGAGCGTCAGTTTCCGTTCGCCGACGGTCTTGTAAACCTGGCTGGCCGGCGGTGGTGTGTTGGACGCGGTGGCCATGTTCGGCCTGGAGGGCTCGGGCAGGAGAAGGTTGTTTGCGCGCAGAAACTCATCCGTGCGCGCGAGGGTTTTGTCCACCCACGCGGGCTGCGCGAAGAATCCGTGTTGGCCGCCTTTCGCGACGAAAAGTTCCATCGGCGCTCCGTTCGCTTTCCATGTCCCGGCAAACGCCTGGACCGCGGCGAACGGCGGCTCCTCGGTGCCGACCATCACGAGCGTGGGCGGGCAATCCTTGCGCCAGTGCCGCGCCGGGGAAATTTTTGCGCCGAGTTCCTTGTCGCCATTGAGCACCACCAGAAAACTTTCCGACATGCTTCCCACGTCGAGCCAGTCCACCAGCGGGGAGTAGAGGAGGATGGCGTTGGGCCGCGCGGAGACGGACGCATCGCCCGCGGCCGGGTATTGGCCCTCAAAGGCGAACAAGCTGGCAGCGAGATAACCGCCGGAGGAACCGCCGGCGGCCACGACGCGCTCCGGATCAATCCCCAGCAACGCGGCGTGGCTGCGGACCCAGCGCATCGCGCTGATGGCATCGGCGATGTCCTCGCCGGGCAGCACGCCATCCCGGCCGCGCGTGCGGTATTCGACCCTCAGGCAGACGAGTCCGCGTTTGGCCAAGGCGTCGCACAGCGGCACGTGGTTCTCGCCGGGGCCGTGATTGACGACGGGCAAGCCAAGCTGCGCGCGTTCGGCGGCCAGCGGCGGGAGCTTTCCGTTTTTGTCCGGCTGAACTTTGTGCGCTCCCGAAAAGAAAAGGACGCCGGGTCGTTTGTCTTCCGGATTCCAGACCGGCGGATAGTGCATGGCGAGTTGCAGCTTCCGTTCGCCGAAAGTTTTGTAGATGTGGCTGGCCGGTGGCGCAGCGCTGGGCTTGGTTTCATGCGGTGGGGCGAGACTCTGTCGAGCCGTGTTGTTGCCCGGAGTTATTGAGTCGACGGAGCCTCGCCTCACCGATGACGAGTGGGTGAAACCATCTCGCGGCTCATTTTTTGGACTGGGTTTGTCAGCGGCCTGCCAGCCGGGAGGAAATGCTGGCGCGGCCGCGCGGGTGGAGGTCAGCGCTGCGCCGACCGCCGCGATCCACAGCGCGCAGAGAAACTGGACACCGCGGCGCATCGGTTCAATCCTTCTCGCCCCAGACCTTGGGCACTTTGTAGCCGGGCGCCGGCGCGGCGGCTTGGGGCGCCGCCGCTTCCTTCGCCAGCACATCGTAACGGGCGCGCAGTTCCTTCACCTTGCCGGGTTGCTGGGCGGCCAGGTTGTTTTTCTCGTAAGGGTCCTGGGCAATGTCGAACAACTCGACGACTTCCCCCGCGTGATCCTTGGCCGCCGCCTTCTTCTTCGGTTTCGCGGAGTCGTCGGCTTCGCCGGTGTCGCGGCGGTTGCCGTTGAGGATCAATTTCCAGTCGCCCATGCGCAACGCGCCGGAACCGGGCGCGGTGTTGTGGAGGATTTCCTTGCGCGGAGAGGCCTTGCCCCCCGCGATGACCGGCCACATGTCGAATCCGTCGAGCGGTTTGGCTTGTTTGAGGGAAACGCCGGCGAGCGCGAGCAGCGTCGGATACCAGTCGGTCATGTGCATCGGCGCGTTGACGACCGAGCCGGGCGGGAGATGGCCGTCCCACGTGGCAAAGGCGGCCACGCGCACGCCGCCTTCGTAAAGTGTGCCCTTGCCTTCGCGCAACGGGCCGTTGTCGGTGATTTTTCCCGGCGATGGACCGCCGTTGTCGCTGGAGAAAATGATGAGCGTGTTCCGGCGGAGGCCCTTCTTGTCGAGCGCGGCGATGATCGTGCCGACGGCTTCATCCATCGCGGCGGTCATGCCGGCGTAAATGTAGCGCTCGCCTTTGAAGTTTGGGTACGGCTGCGAGTATTTTTCCG
>CAZIFU010000070.1:0-5294 GCA_964539075.1 uncultured Verrucomicrobiota bacterium
CAGGACAAAGCCGGGAAACTTGGAGTGGACAAATTTTCGATGACTGCCCTTGCCGCCCTGCACCCGGACGAAGCCGGCTCTTTCCAAATCGGAAACGAGCTGGCGAATCTTGCGCGGCACATGAAGGAGAGTGCCACACGCACTGCTGAATTGCCAGTCTTGTTATTCGCCGCAGTCCAGCGCCGCGGCGAAAATCAGCGGCAAGGAAGGACTGCGTTTCACGTGCATGGCGATGGCGACAAGTCACGGTTGCCTCACTCGTATTCATATTTCACAATCCACGGGTCGCGCGTGCGTTTCTGGAAGGCTTTCAACTTTTCCGATAACTCGTCAAAGAGCGCCCTGTGGTTCGGGTCGGTGGCCAGGTTGTGGATTTCGTCCGGGTCGGTTTGCAGGTCGTAAAGCTCGTAGCGCGGGCGATAAAGATAGTCGGCGATGCGCCGCTTCCCGTAGAGGCTGTCGTTGCCGCCTTTGAGCACGCCCTGCCACGTCGAGGAACTGTAGAGGTCGCTCGCGAACGGGTAGGGGAGCTGGTGCGCGAGATTGAGGATGAGCTTGTAGCGGTCGGTGCGGATCACGCGCATCGGGTAATACATCGTGATCTCGTGGAAGGTGTGTGAGGCATAGACCTCGTTCCAGCCCGCGGGCTTCTCCTGTTCGAGCGTCGGCAGGAACGAACGGCCATGAAACTGGTACTTTACCAGTTCGGATTTCTTCCTGCCGGCGGCGGAGCCTCTGGGCGTTTCCTCGGGGTCGCCCGCACGCAACGGTGGCGCCATCACTTCCTTCACACCGGCGAAATCGAGGATCGTCGGCGTGAAGTCCACCCAGGAAATCATCGCGTCGCTCACCCGGCCGCGTTGCTTCACGTCCGGGCTGCGGACGATCAGGGGCAGCCTCATGCCCGGTTCATAGAGCGTGGTCTTCGCGCCGGGCATCGCGATGCCGTTATCCGACGTGTAAATAATCAGGGTGTTGTCGTATTGACCGGCGTTCTTGAGCAGTTGCACAAGACGGCCCAGCCCTTCGTCCACACGCGAAACAGCCTGGTAATATTGCGCAAGTTCAGCGCGACACTCCGGCGTGTCCGGCAGAAACGGCGGCACGAGAACCTCCCCGGGCGCGTAGGTGCGGTCTTTCATGCCGTCGTATTTCACGTTCGAGCCAAAGGCGTCGGGCTGGCCGGGTTTGTCGAGCCTGCCGCCGCCGCGATGCGGATCGCTGGTGCAAAAGTAGAGAAAGAAGGGTTTTGATTTGTCGGCGATGAACTCGCGGCAGTTGTCCGCCATCTTGACCGAGTTGCGATTGGCCTGCGCCGTGGGGAGGACGCTCTGGAATTTGTAAACTTCATCCGGCGCGACGTGAAATTTGCCAATGCGCGCGGTGCGGTAGCCGTGCTCGCCGAGAATGACCGGCAAACTTTGCACGCTGCTGAAGGCGCTGAAGTGATGCTCGACGTGCTGGTGGCCGTACTGGCCGTTGGCGTGATTTTGCAAGCCGCTGAGGATGACCGAGCGGCTGGCGCTGCAACTGGCCGTGGTGCAAAACGCGTAGCGGTAGAGCGTCCCCTCGCGCGCCAGCGCGTCCATGTTCGGGGTCTGAATGACTTTGTTCCCGTAGCAGCCGGCGTCCTGGCTGTGGTCGTCGGCGACAAACAACACCACGTTGCGCGGCGCGGCGAAAGCGGCGAGGGCGGTTGACGAAACAAGGCAAACCAGACTCAAAATGCGTCTCATAGAATTGGGTGAATGAGATGAGAAATTAGCAGCGGCTTCCGACGGGCGGAAGAATAATGTCAGGCAGGCCTCTCGTCTGACCCATGTTTGGAGTTCAAGCTTTAGCTTGTCTTGCAAACCATCGGCAACAAACTCAGACAAGCTGAAGCTTGAACTCCAAACGGAACGGCGACACGTCAATCCTGCTTTGAACACTCACGCTCCACGAGCTGTTGATAGGACTTCCGGATTTGTTCCGTCAGCGGCGAGCGGCCCAAGTCGTGGCCATCGAGCGATACAATTTCGATAATGCCCCAACTGCTTAACGACAAAAACACGCCTTGCGCCTGCCGCAAAGCCCCGGGCGTGATGCCGGTTTCCACGGCGTCAATGCCCGACTCGCGGCAGATTTCCAGCACCGCCGCGCGCGTCACGCCGGGCAAGACGCCGTGCGTCAACGGCGGCGTGCCAACGCGGTCGTTCTCGATCCGGAACAAATTGCCGCTGGCGGCCTCGGCGGCCTCGCCGTTCGTGTTCAGCAACAGCGCCTCGTCCGCACCGCTGGCCTCGGCCTCGGCGCGGGCGAGGATGTGCGGCAGTTTGTTGCAGGTCTTGAAGGCCGCCAACGGATCGCCGGCCGGCAGGCGAAGAGTCGAACTGATGAGCCGCCATTGCAGCGGGCGCTCCGGATCCAGCGCCGGCGCCGGGTGGAGCGTCATGACCAGTGCGGGCCGGTTCGCGCCTTGGGGTGAATAACCACGCACGCCGACGCCGCGGGAAAGTTGCAGGCGCAACAGGGCATTGGGTGATTGATTGTTTTCAACCAGTTTTCCCGCGAATTTTTTCAACTCACTCGTTCGAAACGGAAGCGGGATGCGCAGGAAAGCCGCGCCGCGTTCCAGCCGCTCCAGGTGTTGCGCCCAGCGAAACGGTTTGCCGTTGTGAAGCGGGATGGTTTCAAAAAGCCCGTCGCCGTAAAGAAAGCTCCGGTCGAACACCGAGACCATCGCCTGCTCTTCGGGCAGGAACCGGCCGTTGAGGAAAACAATCACATCGCTTCCAGTCCGCGCATCGTGCCGGTGCTGGTGGCGAATTTGTCGGCTTCGATGCCGAAGCGTTGCAGCATCGAGACGAAGAGATTGGGCAGCGGATAATTGCGCTCGCGGTCGAAGGCGAGGTGCTGGCCGTGCTTGAAACCGCCCCCGGCGAAGAGCACGGGGAGATTGGTGGTGACATGCGTGTTGGCGTTGCCGAGGTTCGACCCGTAGAGAACCATCGTGCGGTCGAGGAGCGTGTCACCGTCCTCGCGCGCGGCTTTGAGGCGGGAGAACAGGCTGTCGAGGAGCTTCATGTGCTCGCGGTCAATGGCTTCGAGTTGCGTCAGCTTGGTCTTCGATTTCCCGTGGTGCGAGAGGTTGTGGTAGCCGTCGGTGATGTCCGTGCCTTCGACTTCGATGGCGGGCGAGTTGACGCTGTCGAGCAACAGCGTGACCAGGCGCGTGGAGTCGGTCTCGAAGGCGAGGCGCGCGAGGTCATACATGAGCCGCGCCTTCTCCATGTATTCGCGAGGGTTGTCGGGATCGAGCGGCACGGGGGCCTGCACGACGGGTTTGGGCTGGCGCTCCCATTCACGGGCTTTGCCCAGGCGTTCTTCCAGGTCGCGCACGCCGGTGAAGTATTGGTCGAGCCGCTCGCGGTCGCGCGCGCCCAAACCGCGTTGGAGGCTGCGGGCCTGGCCGGCCACCGAGTCCATGATGCTCCGGCCCAATTCGAGGCGGCGCACCTGCTCCTCCATTTCCTCCGGCGTGCCGCGCAGGAAGAGTCGCTTAAAAACATCCGCCGCTTTTTCCTCGCAGGGGAGGAGCGCGCCCGAAGCGGTCCACGACAGGCTGCGCTGGCCGCGCTGGATGTTCACGCCGAGGGTGAGCGAGGGGAAGCGGGTGAGGTGTCCGATATGCTGCGCGGCGAACTGGTCGAGCGACATCGTGTTGCGGAAGCCGCCGCTGCCCGGATGCGGCGCCGCGGTCAGGAAACAGTTGTCGGCCGGATGGCCGCCGTCGACGTCCGGGTGCATCACCCCGCTGAAGACGCTGAAGTCGTTGCGGTGGTTCTTGAGCGCCTCGAGGGTCGGTGAGAGCGGGTAGTCGCGGCCGCCCGCCGTCGGGAACCAGCGATCGGGAACCATGCCGAGGTTGTTGCAGACCGCCAGGATTCGCCGCGGTGGAGTCGCGCGGCTCGCACGCGCAAACGCGGGCGTCATCGAGTCGAGCAGCGGCAGCGCCAGCGCCACGCCGGCGCCGCGCAGGAAGCGGCGGCGGTCCATTGAGCTCTCCATATATCTACTTACGCCTGAAGAGTGTGCTGTTGATGATTTCCTTCACGATTGTCCTCACGCCGTAGTCGGCTTTGGCAGCCCGGTCCAGGATCTCCTCGAGGCGCGGACGGTCGCCGAAGCGGACCGGCGCGCCGGTCGCGAAGACGACCAGCTGCGTCGCCAGGTTCCGCGCGATCTGCCGCTCATCCTGCAGCAGCAGGCGTTTGAGCTCGACGATGTCCTTGAACGTCCCGCCGGAGGGCAGCTCGCCCGCGGCGTCCACCGGCTGCGCCTCGTGGAACTCGAAGGGTTGGCCGTTCTTCCCGAAGCCCGGCGGGCGCTTGCCGTCGCCCAGCGCGCGGTAGCGCTCGCGCCAGCCGCCCAGCACGTCGAAGCTCTCCAGCGCGAAGCCCGCGGGGTCGATCTTGCGGTGGCAGGCCGCGCAGGTCGGCTGCGTGCGGTGCTTCTCCAGCTGCTCGCGGATCGTGTGCGCGCCGCGGATGTCGGGCTCCACCGCGGGGACGTCGGGGGGCGGCGGAGGCGGGGGCTGACCCAGGATGCGCTCCATGATCCAGGCCCCGCGGATCACCGGCGACGTCGTCGTCCCGTTCGCGGTCACCTTCAGCACGGCGGCCTGCGTCATCAGTCCGCCGCGCGGAGAATCCTTCGGCAGCGGCACGCGACGCAGCGCGACGCCCTGCACCGGCGGCAGCCCGTAATGCGACGCCAGGCGCTCGTTCAGCATCGCGAAGTCGGACGCCACGAGATGCCTCGCCGGAAGGTTCTTGGCCAGCAGCTCCGCGAAATAGCGCTGCGTCTCCTCGGTCGCCGATTCCACGAGCAGGTCGTCGAGATAGTAGTCGGGATAGAGCCCCGCGTCGGGCGACGTCGCGTTGACCTTGCGCAGGTCCAGCCAGTAGTCGAGGAAGGCGTCCACGAAACGGCGCGAGCGGAGATCGTCGAGCATCCGGTCGATCTGCAGCTCCAGCGGAGGACCGCCCGGCGCCGAGTTCCACAGGAAGCAGGAGAGCCGCGAGGCGAGCGCGTAGGGATCGAGCGCGCCCGGCTTCTCTTCGAGGCTGACGAAGCCCGGCGAGCAGAGCACGGTCGAGTAACCGGCGATCATCGCGTCCATGAACGAGCTTCCCGATTTCAACGCGCCCTTGATGACGCCCAGGAAGCGCGCGAGATCCGCGTCGGCGGCCGGACGGCGATACGCCTTTCCCACGAAGGCCCGCAGCAGCCGGTCGGCGTCCGTTTCCGGA
>CAZIFU010000071.1:0-47117 GCA_964539075.1 uncultured Verrucomicrobiota bacterium
TGCGGCGGTCCTCCGCCGCTTTTCCTCCGCCGCTTTTCCCCCGCTCGCCGCCCATCACGCCCCCAAAAGCGCCAGAGGACTGGCGCACTCCAAGACGCTGGCGCGCGTGCCGGAAGCTCTGGAACCGCGCGAAGCGTCTTGGAGTGCGGCGGTCCTCCGCCGCTTTCCCTCCGCCGCTTTTCCCCCGCTCGCCGCCCATCACGCCCCCAAAAGCGCCAGAGGACTGGCGCACTCCAAGACGCTGGCGCGCGTGCCGGAAGCTCCGGAACCGCGCGAAGCGTCTTGGACTGCGGCGGTCCTCCACCGCTTTTCCTGCTTCGTTGTGAACAAATCCTCGACTGCACCGTCCATCTTTGCTGTTATTTCACCAAATACGATGAAGCCAAACGTGATGAAAATTGTCCCGCTCGGCCTGTTGCTTGGCATGGTCCTGATCGGCGGCGCTCAGAACTCGCCCGCCGCCAAGCCGGCCAAAGAGAAACCCAAAAAAATCTCCGACAAAGACCCCAAGCTTCCGTCCACTGGCTCCGGCCCGACCGTCGCGCGCGAGGACTTGAACCATTTCACCTTCGCGCCCGGCCTCGCCTCCACGCTCTTCGCCTCCGAGCCGATGTTGAAAAATCCGACCGACATGGACGTGGACGCGCGCGGCCGCGTTTGGATCACCGAGGGCGTCAACTACCGCGCCAGCATCAAGTCGTGGGGCGTCCTCGAACCCAAGGGCGACCGCATCGTCGTCCTCGAAGACACCAACGGCGATGGCGCAGCGGACCAGGCGACGACTTTTTACCAGGACCCCAGCATCAACGCCGCGCTGGGCCTTTGCGTGCTCGGCAACCGGGTGATTGTCTCCAGCGCGCCGAATGTCTTCGTGCTCACCGACACCGACGGCGACGGCGTGGCGGACAAGCGCGAACTGCTCTTCACCGGCATCTCCGGTTTCGATCACGACCACGCGGTGCACGCATTCGTCTTCGGCCCGGACGGCAAGCTCTACTTCACTTTCGGCAACGCCGGTAAACAACTCCGCCGCCCGACCGGCAAGCTGAAGGACATTCCGCTGCACGGCGTCCTGTCTAACGACGAGATCAAAGCGAATTCTGAACCCGTCATTGACCTGGCCGGCAACGAGGTCAGCGACAGCGCCAAACCCTACCGCGACGGCATGGTGTTCCGCTGCAACCTCGACGGCTCCGATGTCGAGACGCTCGCCTGGAACTTCCGCAACAATTACGAAGTCGCCGTGGACTCCTTCGGCACGCTCTGGCAATCCGACAACGACGATGACGGCAACAAGGGCGTGCGCATCAATTACGTGATGGAGTTTGGCAACTATGGTTACAAGGACGAAATGACCGGCGCCGCCTGGAAGGTCGAGCGCACCGGCATGGAGGAGGACATTCCGCGCCGCCACTGGCACCAGAACGATCCCGGCGTCGTGCCCAATCTGCTGCTCACCGGCGCCGGCTCGCCGACCGGCATCCTGGTTTACGAAGGCAGACTGTTGCCGAAAATGTTCCAGGGCCAGGTCATTCATTGCGACGCCGGCCCGCGCGTCGTGCGTGCTTATCCGGCCAAACCCGGCGGCGCGGGTTACTCGGCCGAAATGGTCACGCTCATGACCACCACCAATACCTGGTTCCGGCCCGCCGACGTTTGTGCTGCGCCCGACGGCTCGCTCTATGTCGCCGACTGGAACGACGCCGGCGTGGGCGGCCACAACATGGCCGATAATAAACCGGAACTCATGACCGGCCGCGTCTTCCGCCTCGCGCCCACGGGCCGCAAGCCTTCTGTGCCGAAGCTCGACTTGAAAACCGCCAAAGGCTGCGTCGAGGCGTTGCAATCGCCGAACCTCGCCACGCGTTACCTCGCCTGGACCGCATTGCACAAAATGCAGGGCGCGGCCGAAAAGGAGTTGCTCAAACTCTGGAACGGCACCGACGCCCGCCAGCGTGCGCGCGCCTTGCAACTGCTCGCCCGCATCCAGGGCAGCGAAAAGAAATACGTCGAGGCGGCGCTGGCTGACAAAAATGCCGACCTCCGCATCACCGGCCTGCGCATCGCGCGCGCGCTCAAGCTCGACGTGATTCCCTTTGTTCAACAACTCGCGAAGGATTCTTCCGCCGCGGTCCGTCGTGAGTGCGCCCTCGCGCTGCGCCACAACCCGTCGCCCGAAGCGCCCCGGCTCTGGGCCACGCTCGCGCTCCAGCACGACGGGAAGGACCGCTGGTATCTCGAAGCGCTCGGCATCGGCGCGGACCAGCAGGAGGACAAATTTTTCGCTGCGTGGCGCGCCGCCACCGGTCCCGCCGGGACGGGCTGGAACACACCTGCCGGCCGCGACATCGTGTGGCGCTCGCGCAGCAAGGACGCGCCGGCCCTGCTCGTGAAGCTGATCAATGACAAGGCCACGACCGACCAGGAACGCCCGCGTTACCTCCGCGCGCTGGATTTCCTCAGCGGCCCGGAGAAGGACGCGGCGCTGGTGGAGTTGCTCACGAGTGGCAGGTGAGTTGGGCTGCCAGCTCGGATTCGTGCCCGTGTCACCCTGCCTGTTCCGCCCAAGTTCATGAAATTTCATTCCCTCTTCGTTCCTGCGCTCGCCGCGGGTTTTGCGTTGCTCCAGGTCTGTGGGCAATGCGCGGACCAGCCCGCCGACCCGGCGCAACTCAAGATCAAGATGGAAGCCTTGAACCGCATGGATCCGGAACAGGTCAACAGCAATCCCAAACTCAAAGCCGCGCTGGACCAGGTGTTGGAAGCCGGTCGCGGCACGCCGGAATTCGTGCGGCTCGTCCAGAAGTTCCAGGTCAAGGGTCACGAGGAGGCGCTCCTCGATTTCGCGCAGAAACATCCCGGTGAAGAACCCGGCGTGGTGGCCATGCGCCTGGTCCTGGCCAACAACGCGACCGAACCCGTGAAGCGCGCCTTGAGCGGCCCGCTCGCGCTCGCGACCGCCGAAGCGCTGGGCAACAGCAACCACAAACGCGCCGTGCCGCTCCTCCTCGACCTGCTCCGCGATCCCCCGCGCGACGCCGCGCTGCGCCAGCAGGCCGTCCGCTCGCTCGCGCAAATCCAGGACGGCGCGGCGGAATTGCTCAAGCTCGCCCGGGAAAACCAACTCGCAGCCGAATTGAAGCCCGTCGCGGCCGCCGCGCTCAAGGACGCGCGCTGGACGCCGATTCGCGATGAAGCGGCAAAAATGTTCACCAGCACCGCCGCGCCCGCCGCCGAAATCCTCCCGCCGGTCGCCGAGTTGCTCCAACTCAAGGGCGATGCCGCCAACGGCGCGAAAATATTCCGCCGCGAGACGAGCGGCTGCATCAATTGCCACCAGATCAATGGCGAGGGGAAGGATTTTGGCCCGGCGCTCTCCGAGATTGGCACCAAGCTGGGCAAGGACGCTCTTTACCAGGCCATTCTCGAACCGAGCGCGGGCATCTCGTTCGGTTTCGAGGCGTGGCAGATCGAGTTGAAGAATGGCGAGGAAGCCTACGGTATCATCGTGAGCGAGACCGAAAACGAGCTGACCCTCAAGGACGCGCGCGCCATCCCCACAACCCTCAAAAAGAGCGACATCGCACAGCGGACCCAGAGCAAGCTCTCGATCATGCCCGCCGGGATGCAGCAGGTGATGTCCACGCAGGAACTGGTGGACCTCGTCGAGTATCTTTCCACGCTCAAGAAAAAATGAGCGCGGGTCCGAAAAATCCTCGAAACCAGTTGCCCGTCGGCCCGGGCAGTTTGGAGTTTGGAGTTCAGGCTTTAGCCTGCTTCGGCCACCCAACAGCCTGAAGGCTGAACTCCAAACGAATTTTCCGAACCCGCCCCGGATGAAACCGAAGCGGTGGACCATTCCGAACGACTTTTCTTTCGCGATCTGCTACAACCCTTCCCCATGCCGCGCCAACCACGGGCACAGTTTGCTTTCCTCGCGTTGCTGACCGGGGCGGTGGGGATTGCCTTTGCCCCCGTGTTCGTGCGACTGAGTGAGACGGGGCCGGGCGCCACGGCCTTTTACCGGATTCTTTTCGCCCTCCCCTTGCTCTGGTTGTGGATGGGTTTGGAAAATAAAAATGATCCGTCGCCGCGCCAGCCGGCTACGCGGCGGGAATTCGGGCAACTGGCCCTGGCGGGCCTCTTCTTCGCCGCCGATCTGGCGGTGTGGCACTGGTCCATCAAGAAAACTTCCGTCGCCAACTCCACTCTGCTCGCCAACTTCACGCCGATCTTTGTCACCCTGGGCGCGCGACTGCTCTTCGGGGAAAAGATCACCGGCCTGTTTGTCCTCGGGATGACGCTGGCCCTGAGCGGGGCCACGATGCTCGTCGGGGCGGGCCTGAACCTGTCCGCCGCCCACTTGTCCGGCGACGCGCTGGGAATTTTGACGGCGGTGTTTTACGCGGCCTACATGCTGACGATCAAACAACTTCGAGGAACTTTTTCCACAGCCACGATCATGAGCTGGTCGGGCCTTTCCTCCAGCCTCGCGTTGCTGGTGATTGCGCTTTTGTCGGGTGACCGGATGCTCGCCGTGAGCGGGAGCGGCTGGGCGTTGCTGGCGGGTCTGGCGCTGTTCAGCCAGGTGGGCGGGCAAAGCTTCATCGCTTATGCCTTCGCGCATCTGCCGGCTTCGTTGGCCTCGGTGACGTTGTTGTTTCAACCGGTCGTGGCCGCGCTGCTGGCGTGGCTGATTCTGGGCGAACCCGTGGGCTGGCTCCAGGGCCTCGGCGGCAGCGTTGTCCTCATCGGCATCGGTGTGGCCGGCCGCGCCAGCCGCTAGCTGCCCCGGCGCGGCAACCCGCCGCCCGCGTTTGGTGGGAGCCTCCACGGTTTTAAGATCGCGCCGGGGGGACCATGAATGGGCGTGCCCCCTCACCCGCCCTCCGGGCACCCTCTCCCCCAGTGGGGGAGGGGATGGGGTGAGGGGGTGCGGTTCATGGGTAGCTTCCACCTCCAACATTGGACGCGCATCGGGGCTATGAACCGGTTAGCGCTTCCGTTGTCGCGCCAGCGTCTTGGAGTGCGCCAGTCCTCTGGCGCTATGAGGGCGGCCAGTGGCCCAGCCAAAGCGCCAGAGGACTGGCGCAGTCCAAGACCTTGCGGGGCGTCGGACGGTTCATGGGTAACCTCCACGACTTCCCATTCGCGCATTGGGACCACGAACCAGCTCGTACAACCTTTTGTCGCATATGCAACAAAAGGTTGTCGTGAGCCTTTGCGGGGTTCATGGAGAGGGCGAGCGTCCTCCTAGAAAAAAATTGCCGCCGTGGTTTTATGCTTTAAGGTCGGGACCATGTTCACCACGACGCGCCGCATTGGACTGGCCGCCGGCATCTGCCTTTTGTGTGCCGGGCGGGTTGATGCGCAAACGCCGACTGCTTCCCCGCCGCCGCTCCAAAAACAGGTCACCGCACTGGTGGAACGGGAGTATGCCGACCTGAGCCAGCTTTACCGCCATCTTCACGCCAACCCGGAACTCTCTTTCCAGGAAGCCAAAACCGCCGCGCGCCTTCAACAGGAATTGGCCAGGGCCGGCTTCACGGTCGCCGGCAACGTCGGCGGCCACGGTGTCGTCGGCGTGTTCAAGAACGGCAACGGACCGACCGTGTTGATTCGCACCGATCTGGATGCGCTGCCAGTCAAGGAACAGACCGGCCTGCCCTACGCCAGCACGGCCAAAGCCACCGATGAGTCGGGCCGTGAAGTCGAGGTGATGCACGCCTGCGGCCATGACGCCCATATCACCTGTCTGGTCGGCGTGGCGCGCGTGCTCGCTCAAGTGAAGGAAAAGTGGAAGGGCACCGTGGTCCTGATCGGCCAGCCCGCCGAAGAGCGCGGCGGCGGCGCCCGCGCGATGCTCAAGGACGGATTGTTCGAGAAATTTCCCCGGCCCGATTTCTGCCTCGCGTTGCACGTGGCCGCTGATTTGCCCGCGGGCACCGTCGGGCCGGTGACGGGGCATGCGTTCGCCAGTGTGGATTCGGTGGACATCACCGTGCGCGGCGTCAGCGGGCACGGCGCCTGGCCGCATTTGACGAAGGACCCGGTGGTGTTGGCCTCTGAAATTATTCTCGCCCTGCAAACGATCGTCAGCCGCGAAATCAAACCCGGCGAACCGGCCGTGGTGACGGTCGGCTCGATTCATGGCGGGACCAAGCACAACATCATCCCAGAAGAGGTCAAGTTGCAGTTGACGCTCCGTTCCTACACCGACGACGTGCGCGCGCAAACCATCGCGGCCGTCCAGCGCATCACACGCGGACTGGGTCTGGCCGCCGGATTGCCGGAGGACCGCCTGCCGCTCGTCAAAGTGGAGGATGAATTCACCCCGGCGCTGAACAATGACCCGGCATTGACCCGGCGGATCGCCGGCGCGTTTCAAACCTGGCTCGGCAAGGACAAGATCGTCGAACACGAACCGGTCATGGGCGGCGAGGACTTCAGCGAGTACGGCCGCACCAGGGATAAAATTCCCATCACGCTGTTCTGGCTCGGCGCGGTGACGCCGGACGTCTTCGCGGAAAGCCGGCGCACCGGCAAGGCGCTGCCGTCGCTGCATTCGAGCCTCTTCCGGCCGGAACCCGAATTGACGATCAAAACCGGCATCACCGCCATGACCGCGGCAGCGCTGGAATTGCTGGGCAAATAAATGACTCTCCTGCATTCGGCACATATGAATTCTTCCTGTGCTCTTCAGAGCTATCTCCCAACATCGTCATGTCCTGCGAAGATTTTGGAGCGCGGAATTTATTCCGCTTCAACGTCCGACGGTTCGAGCACACGACGAGATTTTCAGGCGCTACACCGGGACGAGAGGCGAAGCGGAATAAATTCCGCGCTCCGTTTCGGTTGCGGCTTGGCCGCCCTATGTTGGTTCACTTTGGCTTTGGCGTTCGTTCAATCCGCGCACGCTGCCAGGATCGTTTTGGTAGCCGGTGGCGACAATCCGGCGGACGGAGTTCCCGCCGTGGAGGCCCGGTTGCGCGAGCCATTCGGCGTGGGCTTGGACCGCGCCGGCAATTTATTCATCGTCGAGATGGCCGGCGGGAATCGCGTGCGCAAAGTAGACACGAAGGGTATCCTCACGACTTATGCCGGCACGGGCGAGATCGGCGACGCGGGTGATGGCGTCCCCGCCCTGAAAGCGCAGTTCCAAGGCCCGCACAGCCTCGCGGTTGCGCCCAACGGCGACGTCCTCGTCGCCGACACCTGGAACGGGCGCATCCGCAAGATTGAAGCGCAGACCGGCATCATCGCGTCCGTTCCCGGCTTCGGCGTGACGGCCGCGCAAGCGAAAAGCAACGGGCCATATTGTATCGCGCTTGATTTCACCGGCACCAAACTGTACGTGGCCGACCTTCATCGCGTCCACGCGATTGATTTGAAGAGTGGCACGGCGAAAGTCGTCGCCGGCAACGGCCAGAAAGGCGTGCCGCAAGACTTCGCGATGGCCGCGCAGTCGCCGCTGGTGGACCCGCGCGCCGTGGCGGTGGACCGGCAGGGCAAGGTTTACATCCTCGAACGCGGTGGCCACGCGTTGCGCCTCGTCGGTCCGGGCGGGCGGATTCGCACCGTCGTCAACGCCAGCGGCAAGAAGGGCGCGGAGGGCGACGGCGGCGACGCGCTGGCCGCCACGATGAACGGACCGAAACACCTTTGCTTGGACCTCGACGACAACGTCATCATCGCCGACGCAGAAAATAACATCGTCCGCAAATATCTGCCGAAGGAGGGCAAAATCGTGCGCGTGGCCGGCACGGGGAAAAAGGGCACCGCTGGTGTCGACGGCCCGCCGGAGCAATGCGAATTGAATCGCCCGCACGGCGTGACCGTCCATCCGCAAACCGGCGAACTTTACATCACCGACAGTTACAACAACCGGGTGTTGAGGATTGTGAAATGAAGGAGCGCCCACACCTTCAGCGCGACGCAGGGAGTGGCGTCCTTGAGCTTCTGGAGCGTGGCGGAAACGGAGGGGAGTGGAACCAGGTCTTGAGTAGCTGCCGGTTGCGGAGAAACTGTCCTCGGACAGTGAACTCACGGAGCTGCTTCGACTGCGCGACAGCGTTTGGAGTGCGCCGACGCGAGTCGGCGCTGTGAGGGGGACAAAAGCGCCGGCTCGCGCCGGCGCACTCCAAACGCTTCGCGGCTCCGTGGGCGTCAGTGGATGATCGTCACCGTGCCGTCCTTAAGCTTCTGGAGCGTGGCGGAAAGGGTGGGGAGCGGAATCTGGTTCTGGATTGGGTTCAAGGGCTGGAAGCAGGTCTCCGCGCTTCTCGGAGGGACGAGCTACGCGAGTCCCACTTCAAATTCGGAGGGATGAGCCATGCGAGTCCCTGAGAGCCTGTTTGAAAACCCGCTTTGGCGGGCGGTGCCAGCCCCGAACGGAGTGCGCCCGTCCTCGGGCGCACTCCGACGAGGACTTTTCAAACAGGGTCTGACTTCCTGGCCCGGCTTTCCGAAAGGGATTGGAGTTGGCCTCGCGTAGCCCGGCCTTCCGAACCGCGGTCCCTCCGAAGGTTTGGCGCTCCGTGGGCGTCAGTGGCTGATCGTCACCGTGCCGTCCTTGAGCTTCTGGAGCGTGCCGGAGATGGATGGCAGTGGAATCTGGTTTCTACTCAACGGCCAGGCGTTGGCGCCTGGTGACAAGGCCGCGTAGCCGCGGACGTCAGTCCGCGCTGATCTTTTGGGTCGAACGGAGAGAGTGCGCCGACTGACGTCGGCGGCTACGGATGGGGTGCTGGCTCAGTGGCTGATCGTCACCGTGCCCCACTTGAGGGTCTGGAGCGTGCCTTGGATTGAGGGCAGCGGAATTTGGTTGCCGCTCAAGGGCCAAACAACCGTGCCCGCGCCAAAAAGTGTTCCGGAGGCCGCCGCCGGCCGAACGCTGCCGCTAAAGCGCTCAACCAGTTTAATGCCGGGAGTCGTCTTCGTGATGGTCACATCGTTAAACTTCTCGGTGGGGCCGGTTGCCGTGAAGATCACATCCACCGAAGCGACAAATGCTCCACCGAAGACCGAATCCACAACCGATAGCTCGATCTTCACACGCGCTATTCGCATGTCTTTCTCGAATTGCAGGACGCCGTCTGCGTTGGAAATCCCGACGGCGTAAAGAGCAGTGTTACCGATGCAGACGTCGGTTATCGAGATCGTGACTTCGGTAAGCGCGCTGGGAGCCGTTGAGCCACCATCGCGATACCCTTTCAAGCTGGAATTGATTACCACGTCCGCATAAAGGCAGCCGGTCGGGTCAACCGATGAGAAAAGCCCTGAGACGCTCTTGTCGCTGAGATGAAGGACTTGAGCGCTGGCCGCGCCCGCGCGCGGAACCAGCGGCAGAGCCGCCCCCGCCGCCGCCAGGCCCGCCAGCTTGAGAAATCCCCGCCGGCCAAACTGCGGGGGCACCCGCCGGCCCAGGCGCACCGGCCCCACGCTGTTGCCCGCCGCCGCGGCGAGCCGGGATTGGAGGAGCCGGGAAGGATCAAAGGCAGGCATGGCGTGGCTCCATTCGGGTTTGCTGGTTGGGGTTTGCATGGCCGCATGGATGCAAATCGGGCCGGCTTTGGCAAGCCGGACGGTCGGCCATATCAACGAGGGAATTCGCAGGACCGAAAACCGCATCGGAGCAGTCAGGAAGGCCGAGAATGCGGCCGCCGGGCCGTCGTTCATTGCGGTCGTACCCGCCCCTCGTAGCAGCCGAGGTAACGAGGCTCACTCCAGCTCGCGGAGAGAATGGAGCCTATCCAGGAACCCGACCGCCCGGAGTGCGCCCGTCCCCGGGCGCAGCAACGTGAGATGCGTCGAAAGCGTGGGATGGGAACAAGCTGTCGGCGTTAAGGCCGTTGCTGCGACCGAGGACGGTCGCACTCCGGTTCCTGGCGCGATGCCCGATCGCGAACCGTGGGTTTCTCCTTACGTCGGCTGCTACGAGAAGATCAGTTCGCCGGCAGCTTGAGGAAGTTTTTCAGGATCGTCCGCCCGTTCTCGGTAAGGATGCTCTCAGGATGGAATTGCACGCCCCAGATTGGCAGCGTCTTGTGCCGCACGGCACAGAGTCTCAGCCATAGAGGCCGCGCCGACGGGCCAGTTCCGCCTCGGTGTCACGCGCTCCGTGCAGCACGCCGAGCACGATTACCATGTCGTCGTGGATGAAATAAAAGATGCCGTAGGGGAAGGAAGGGAGGTTCACGCGACGGATGTCGTCGAATCGGATGGCATACCGAAGTGCTGCGCGCGGCAGACGTTTGAGCAACGAAATGGCTTCGGCGTTGAACCGCCGGCCTAAACCCATAACCTGAGCCTCGTACCAGCGGGCCGCCTCGCGCAGATCAGCCCGGACGAGCGGATGTCTTTTTGCGAACTTCTTCATCGATCTCCCGTTCCAACTGATCCCAATCCGCATCGTTCATGGTAACGAAACGCTCGGGATGATCGATGTATTCCTGGCGGCGGCTTCGGAGTTCTTGTTTTACGGCCTCGGACTCTGCTGCCGGGGGCACGAGCAATTCGCGGCGGTGTCCATCAACCCAGTCGAGCAACTCTTGCCGCTCGTTGGGCGGCAGCGCGAGGATGGCGGATTCGAGCTGTTTCACGCTCATGGGCACAAGATACCGATCGGGGGCGGTTTGTCGAGTCTTGCGGTCAATTCTTCCCAAGCTTCAGGAAATTCTTCAGGATTGTCCGGCCGTTCTCGGTGAGGATGCTTTCGGGGTGAAATTGCACGCCCCAGATCGGCAGCGTCTTGTGCCGCACGGCCATGATCTCGCCTTCGTCAGTCTCGGCGGTCACTTCCAGGAAGTCGGGCAGCGTGTCGCGCTGGATGACCAGCGAATGGTAGCGCGTGGCGTTGAAGGGATTGGGCATCCCCTCGAAAAGATCGCGGCCGTTGTGCTTGATCGGCGAGGTCTTGCCGTGCATCATGCGGTAGTTCACCACCACTTGCGCGCCGAAGGTGTGCCCGATGCACTGATGTCCGAGGCACACGCCGAGGATCGGCACCTGGCCGGCGAACTGGCGGATGATGTCGTTGGAGAGGCCGGACTCGCGCGGCGAACACGGGCCGGGCGAAATGAGGATGCGCTCGGGCTTGAGCGCCGCGATTTCGCCGAGCGTGATCTGGTCGTTGCGCACGACCTTCAGCTCGACGCCCATCTCGCCGAGATACTGGACGAGGTTGTAGGTGAAGGAATCGTAGTTGTCTATGACCAGGACCATGCGGGCGCACATTAACCCAGGCGGAAGCATTTGGGAAACGCGAAATCCGAAGCTCGAAATCCGAAACAAATTCAAAGCCCGAACTTCAAATGTCTAAAACTCGCGCGCCGGCGTTCGTGGTTTTCTTCTTTGGTCATTCGAGTTTTGGATTTGTTTCGGATTTCGGATTTCGAGCTTCGGATTTCAGATGTTTTACTCCGCGGTCTTCTTCCGCCGGCGGGGTGACTTGAAGAGGTCCATCTGCGGTTCCTTGAAGAAGCCGTAGTTTTTCAGGATGCGGATGACCTGGAGCAGGTCAGACTTCTGGTAGTTGCGGTTGACTTCGATGCCGCCGATCAAATCCGCCAGCATGGTGTGGAACGGAATCACGGCATCAATGCCCTTGGCCCGCAACAACTCGATGCTTTGGGCGCGCCCCTCGGCCGCGTGCGGCAGCGCGGGGATCACCAGAATTTTCGTCAACACGCCCTCGCCGCCGAACGTGCGGGCCGCCAGCTTGAAGACCTCCGGGTCCACGAAGCGAAAAATCTTCGGCGCATTCGCCAGCACGGCCGGGCTGAACGTTTCGGTGTGCCAGCCTTTGACTACTACGACGCCGCGTTCGAGCCGGGGCAAATCCTCCGATTTCAGAATGAACGGCAACGGCTGGTCGAGCGGTGCGGGCCGGGGATTGAACACAAAAAAATCAATCTCCTCGTCCTCGCGGCGCGTCGGAGCGACGTATTTGCGCTGCTGCCGGACGAGGAAGCCGTGCAGTTCAAAATATTCCCGGACGATTGTTTCGCTGACGGCGGCCATGCGATTTACGATTTGTGATTTGCGACTTCGTCGAGGGTTGATTGAATCAAATTCGCCGAAACGCGCTGTCCCCAAATGACACGACCAATTTTCTTCGCCAGGACGAACTTGACTTCTCCGCCGCTCACCTTTTTGTCCAGTCTCATCGCGGCGAAAAACCGGTGGCGCTGGCGGGCGCTGAGTCTGATCCGCGCGGGCAGTCCGGCTTTCGCGAGCAGGTTCGTGATCCGTTCCACGTCGCGCGCCGGCAGGCCAACCAGGGCGTGGGAGAGTTTTGCCGTCGCCACTTGGCCGATGGCGATGGCTTCGCCGTGGAGCAGTCGGCCGTAGCCCGACGCGGCTTCCAGCGCGTGGCCGATGGAGTGGCCGAAATTCAAGATCGCCCGCGGTCCGCTCTCGGTCTCGTCCTGGCCGACCACCGCCGCTTTGATGGCGCAGCAGCGCGCCACCACGGACGCGAGCGCGGTGGGTTGGCGTTGCAGCAGCCGGGGCAGGCCGCGCTCCAATTGCCCGAACAACGCCGCATCGCGGATGATGCCGTATTTGATGACTTCGGCGAGGCCGGCACGAAACTCGCGGTCGGGCAGCGTGCCCAGCGTGTCGAGGTCGCAAACGACCACCCGCGGTTGGTAAAACGCACCCACCAGATTTTTTCCCGCCTTCAAATTCACGCCCACTTTGCCGCCGACCGAGCTGTCCACCTGCGCCAGCAGCGTGGTTGGCACCTGCACAAAATCAATCCCGCGCAAAAACGTGGCCGCCACAAATCCCGCCATGTCCCCCACCACGCCGCCGCCCAGCGCGACGACGAAGGAGTTGCGTTCGAGCCGGTGCGCGGCAAGTTGATCGTAACACGACTGGACGGTCTTCAGGCATTTGGCGGTTTCGCCGCCGGGCACAGTGACCAGGGCCGGCTCGAAGCCCTCGCCCTGGAGCGATTTCCAGGCGGTCTTGGCATAGTGGCGCGCGACCGGCGCGTCGGTGATGATCGCGCACCGCGCGCCCAGTTTGAGCCGGGAACAGGCCGCGCCCAGGCGCGCCAGCAGTCCCGACCCGATGTAAATCGGATAGGAGCGGGGGCCCAGGCGGACGTGAACGGTGCGCATAGGCGGGAGCATAAGGTTTGGGCGTGGACTGTCAAAGTTTTGCCGCGCAGCGCCGGCCGCGTTGCCTTGAGGATTATTTCGTGCAGTCTTGCCAGTCGGTTGTCCAATCCGTCAAATGGCTGGAAACGACATGATAAAGAGAATCATTTCCACCGCCGCGGTCGCGGCGGCGCTGGCCGTGGCCGCGGTTTCGTGCGCCCGGAACCCGCAGATTTATTTCGTCAAAGGCGTGGTGAAGGAACTTTCGCCGGACGGCAGGACGGTGGTGATCGCCCACGAAGAAATTCCCGGTTACATGCCGGCGATGCAGATGCCGTTTGTCGTGAAAGACGCCCGCGAGCTGGCCGGCCTGCAGACCAACGACGCGGTGTTCTTCCGCATGGTGGTGACGGCGGACGACGCGTGGATTGACCGCATCTCCAAAACCGGCGTGGCGCCCGCCGCGCCGGCACCACCGAACCGGGCGTTCCGCCGGGTGCGGATGGTGGAGCCGCTCAAGGTCGGCGATCCGTTGCCCGATTACCGCTTCACGAACGAACTGGGCCAGGCCGTCCATCTCGGCCAGTTCCAGGGGCAGGCGCTGGCGTTCACCTTCATTTTCACGCGCTGTCCCTATCCGCTGTTTTGCCTCCGGATGTCCGGCAACTTCGCCGAAGCCGCAAAAAAACTGGCGGCCATGCCCGACGCGCCCACCAACTGGCATTTGCTTTCCATCTCGTTCGACACGGAGTTCGATTCGCCGGCGGTGTTGAAAGCTTACGCGGAACGATACCGCGACGACCCGGCACGCTGGAATTTCCTGACGGGCGAACTGATGGACATTGACGCGCTCACGGAGCAGGTCGGCCTGATGTTTCCGCGCAGCAGCGGGGGCATGGGCTTCGACCACAATCTGCGGACCGTGATCGTGGACGCACAAGGCCGCATCCAAAAAGTTTTTACCGGCAACGAATGGAAGGTGGAGGATTTCATCGCCGAACTGCGCCAGGCCGCCGCCGCCCGGTGAAGGGTGCGATCCGAAGAGTTGTTCCGAGAAAGTTTGACAAACCGGTCCTTGGTGGGGCGAGACTCCGTCAAGCCAGGTCCGTCCGGTAGCAACACGGCTCGACGGAGTCTCGCCCCACCTGGTGACCTCTTGCCCGTCACTTTGGATCGTACGCCGGTGAAGAAACGTCCCGCGGCGTGCGGAGCGGGCCGGCTCAGGGCGTTTTCCAGGCTTCGATGGCGTTGATGCGATACCGTTTGCGGGCGCCGTGCATTTCAAATTCCACCTCGTCGCCCACCGCGTGGTTGAGCAGCGCCTGGGCGACGGGCGAGAGGTAGCTGATGATGCCTTTTTCCGGCTCGGAGTCAAACGCGCCCAGGATCTGAAAGGTCTCCTCGTGTTGGGCGTCCAGTTCGGTCACGCGCACGCGTGTGCCGATGCTGACGACGTCGGTGCGGGCGTTGGCGAAATCGGTGCCGCGCGCGCGGACGAGCTGGATTTCCAGTTCGCCTTTGCGGCGCATGAGCAGTTTTTGCATTTCCTTGGCCGCTTTGTATTCGTGGTTTTCGCGCAGGTCGCCGTAACTGCGGGCGACGGCGATTTCGCGCGAGTTGGCCGGGATTTTTTTCTTCACCAGCTCTTCGTATTCCTGCTTGCGCCGTTCGAGGCTTTCCCAGGAGACCACCAGGCTGGCCTCCTGCCGGGTCTGGTCGCCGGTGATGAGCGACTGCACCGCCGGATAACTTTTCACGATGCGCGCCAGCAGGGAACGCTTGTCCATGTCATCGAAGCTGGGCGAGAGTTGCAGCGCGCGGGTCAGGTCCTTGATCACCTCCAGGTCCGCCGAGCCGATCAACTCGACCAGCAGGTCCTGGTCGTCGAGGATGACATCGCGCAGGCGGTTGGAACGTTTTTCGTTGAACTGGTCGCGCTCGATGGCGCTGAGCATGGCGCGGAACACTTCCGGGCCGAGGATGTCGGCGAAGGAATCGGAGCGTTCCTTGGCCAGCCAGAGCAACAATTCGCTGCTGGCCTGGTGCTGGCTGATGAGGCGGGCGAGCGTTTCCTTGAGCTTGTCCAGCTTGCCCTCGTGAATGAGCAGGTGCGCGCATTCGGCGCAGACTTTGGAGGAGACCGAGTTGAGGACGCCCAGCAAGGCCTCGGCCCAGAGCGCCGGGTTGGCCTGCATGAAGGAGTGCAGCGCGCGCTTGTGCTTGGCCGCGGGCATTTGTTCGAGCAACGCACCCAGCCGCAGATTTTGCGACCAGATGGACGCGACCAACAATTCGCCTTCCGGCGGCGGCAGGCCGGCGGCCTCGCGCAACTCGTCCCGCACAAAAATGCCTTCCAGCGCCAGGGCTGGCTGGGTCCGTTGATGGGTGGCAATGTCCGCATTGAGCGCCGCGAGGACTTCGGTGACGGCCGCGTTTTTGTCCGTCAAGTCGCCCAGACATTTCAACAATTCGTTCGCCGAACCCAGCTTGGCCTTCAATCCCTTGGCGCCGCGGAATTCGCCGAGCAGCCGGTCTTGCAGGGAAATTTCCCTGGCCTGATAGACGACCGGCTCGGATTTTTTGAGCGGCACCTGGAAATGCCCGTCCTTTTTCAACTCGCGCCGGGCGACTTCCCACCATTTTTTCCAGTCGTCAGCGATCACGTCCGGCACCAGCACCTGGAGGATTTGATCGATCGTGGCCTTGCCGCCGTAACTCTGCAGCACCAGCTTGATGAGGTCCAGATGATGGAGCGCCGCCATCTGGCGGAGCGTGTTGAGGTCCGCGCTTTTGCGCGCCAGGATGTGGTCGCTGGCAATGGGCTTGAGCGATTCGGCGGCAAACGCCAGGTCCATCGAATGGCCGGCCTTGTTTTGAAAATCAATGGTGAACCGCCCGAACACCGTATCCACCGTGGTGATCTTGCCAAACCCCCAGCTCCGGTGCATGCAGTAGCCGCTCTGGGCCAGCTCCACCAGCGGCTCCACATGCTGTCGGTCAATCTTGCCGACGGTCACCAGTTTGTCGAATTCTTCTCTCATAGTCTAAAATGCTCGCTCGCTCGCGTCCGGCTGACATTATTAGGCTGTGCTGGTTCAAAAACCAAGAGAAATTGCTGTCCGCGTTTTGCAACGGCGGGCGGCGGGCACCGGTTACGTCGAAAATCTGCTGGAAGGCGAACTGGCGACGGCGCCCCTTTCCGCGCCCGACCGCGGACTTTGCCGGGAACTTGTCTATGGCCTCACCCGCTGGCAGGCCACGCTCGACTGGCTCATCGCCCGAAAGACCGAAGGACGCGCGCAAAAAGCTGTGCTCCAGATTCTGCTCCGGCTCGGCCTCTACCAACTGTTCTGGCTCGACCGCATTCCGCCGCACGCCGCCGTCCACGAAACGGTTGAACTGGCCCGGCAACTGGGTTGCGGTCCGCAAGCCGGCTTCGTCAACGCCCTGCTCCGCGGCTATGACCGCGAGCGTGCCGCGACCCGGAAACTGCTGGACGAGTTGAAGACCACCCAACCGCACCTCGGCTGGTCGCATCCCGAATGGCTCGTGGTCCGCTGGCAAAACCGCTGGGGCGCCGACCCGACGGCAAAACTGCTCGAATGGAACAACACCCCGCCCACGACCTTCGCGCGGCTCAACACGCTCCGCGCCGACGCCACGCAACTCATCGAGCGGTGGCGCGCTGAAACCGTGGACTACGACTTCCGCGCGTGGGACTGGACGGGTGAGAACCTGGTCTTCGCTTTGAAGTCGCATCCGCCCCTGGCCGGTTTGGGCAGTTTTCAGGACGGCTGGTTTTACGTCCAGGATCCCGGCACGTTGCTTGCGGTGCGCCTGCTGGATCCGCAGCCTGGCGAGACCGTGCTCGACCTCTGCGCCGCGCCCGGCGGCAAGACCACGTTCATCGCCCAACTCCTGCAGAATCGCGGAAGAATCGTGGCGCAGGACAATTCGTCACAGCGATTGAAGCGGATTCAGGAAAACTGCGAACGCCTGGGCGTGGCGTGCGTGGAGGTTTGTAGCAGCCGACGTGAGGAGGCTCACTCTAACGCGGATCGTGCAAAACGGAACTCGGAAAAAAGTCAGAGCCTCCTCACGTCGGCTGCTACGATTCCGCACTCCGCACTCCACACTCCGCATTTTGACAAGGTCCTCCTGGACGCCCCCTGCTCGAACACCGGCGTGATGCGCCGCCGCGTGGACTTGCGCTGGCGCATCCGGCCCGAGGAAATCGAACGGCTCCGATGCGCGCAACTCAAGCTTCTGCGGCAGGCTGCCGCGCAGTTGAAACCCGGTGGCGCGCTGGTTTACAGCACGTGCAGCCTGGAGCCGGAGGAAAACCGCGGTGTGGTGGAACAATTTCTGGGCGAACACGCTGACTTTAAATGCGAAACCGAAAGGGAGCTGTTGCCCTTCGTCGAAGGAGTGGATGGCGCTTACGTGGCGCGGCTGCGGCGCACGGCATGAGGGAGCGCGGGCAGCCTGTCCACGCTCCTGGAGGTGGATTCATAAGGGGGGCGAGACTCTGTCGAGCCGAGTCGCTGCGGGGTTTGACTCGGCTCGACGGAGCGCCCCGCCGTGGCTGGCCTTCTCAAACCGCTCCTAATCATAGGTCAACACTTTCAACCCGGTCTTTGCCCGGATGACCTCCGCCATCGCCTCCAACTCTTCCAAGTTCAGCTTCGTGGCAAACGCCTCCGGCGTGGGCCGCGCCACGGTGTAGGCGTGGACTTCCTTGATTTGCCCGCCGTCGTGGAGGATTTCGTTGAGCCGGTCGCAGTAAGCGCTCAATTCCTCCGTCGACATCGGCTGGCCGTGGACTTTGAGGAAGAGACTCTGAATCACGATGGGCCGCGCGCGCGCCGTGTCGCGCAGGTTTTTCAGGATGCGGTCGAGGCGAATCGTCGTGCGGTTGACCAGGTGAAAGTAAGCTTCCGTGCCGGCATCGAGCTTGCCCCAGACTTCGCCTTGGTTGGCGTCCATGATTTCCACGCCGCGTTTCACGTCGGCCTTGTCGAGGCCCGCCGCGTCAGTGATGAGGACGATTTTCGTTTTGTCCAGGCCCTCGGCGCGCTTGATGTCGGCCACGGCCTGCGCGCATTCGGCAAAGTTGTGGATCATGGTCGGCTCGCCGTCGCCGCTGAAGGCGATGTCCTTGATGTTGCGGGTGAGGTAGGCCGGCAGTTCGTTGAACTTCGGTTCCTTCGCCAGCCCGCCGTCGCGCACGAAGTGGATCATGGCCTTCAACTCATCGCGCATCTGGTTCAAATCAACCTTGGAAACCTTCCCCGGAATCCGGCGGTCCACTTCGCAGTAGATGCAGTCGAAATTGCAGACCTTGTCCGGGTTCAGGTTGATGCCGATGGACAACCCGCCCGAGCGGCGCGAGATGACCGGATAGACAAAGGTAAAATCCGTGAACTGCCGCGAATGGTCCTGCACGGCGGCGAAGCTGTTTTTGATTTGGACGACTTGTTCAGGCATCTTCGTGGCCGCGCTCGTGAGAGCGCGGATGGATGAAGGTAACTCGATTTGTTGCAGAATAAAACAACTGCGTTATCACGAACGCAGCTACGAAGAAAATCACATCCCCATGATCTGATAGCCGCAGTCCACGTAGAGGACCTGGCCGGTGATCGCCGCGGCACCGTCGCTGGCGAGAAACGTGCCGGTGGCGCCCAACTCGTCGGGGAGCACGTTGCGCTTGAGCGGGGCGTGGGCCTCGTAGTGCTTGAGCATCTCGGTGAAACCGGCGATGCCGCGGGCAGCGAGCGTGTTCACCGGGCCGGCGCTGATGCAGTTGACGCGGATTTTTTTCAGGCCGAGGTCGTAGGCCAGATAACGCGTGCTGGCTTCGAGCGAGGCCTTGGCCACGCCCATCACGTTGTAGTGCGGCACGACTTTTTCCGAACCGTAGTAGGTCATGGCCACGATGCTGCCGCCTTCGCTCATCAGCGGCGCCGCGCCTCGCGCCAGGGCGACCAGCGAGTAGGCGCTCACGTCATGCGCCACGCGAAACGCCTCGCGGCTGGTGTTCACGAACTCGCCTTCCAGCGCGTCCTTGGGCGCAAAGGCCACCGAGTGCAGCAGGAGATGAAGTTTGCCGAACTTTTCGCCGACTTCGCTGAAGACGCGGGCGATTTCGTCGTCCCGGGTCACGTCGCACGGCAGCAGGAGCGTGTCCGCGCCGAACGTGCCGACGAGTTCCTCGACGTTTTCCTTGAGCCGTTCGCCCTGATAGGTGAAGGCGAGTTGGGCACCCGCCTTGTGCCACGCCTGCGCGATGGCCCAGGCGATGGAGCGCTTGTTGGCGACGCCGAAGACGATGCCGAGTTTGCCAGCAAGTAGTGACATGATGTGGGTTGGGTTGTCAGGTTATCCGGTTGCCAGGTCGTCAAGTTACCAAATTGACCGGAACCTGATAACCTGAAAGATTGATAACTTGCCAACTATTTCTTGAAGTGCAGCCAAAAAAGCCCTGCCAATCCCATCAGCAACATCGCGCTGACCGCCCAGGTGCTGCTATCCGGCGATTGCGGAAACAAATACAGTCCCACCACGCCAATCGCCGGCCCCGCGCAACTGCCCGCGCCGATCATCGCCTCGTGAAACCCGCCGTGTTCGGCCTTGGTTTCGCCCACGTCCATCGAATAAAACAGCGACGAGTAATAAATCAGCCCCAGCGCCAGGCCGAACACCACCTGCGCCGTAATCAGCACCGCCAGATTTGGCGCCAGCAGAATGGCGGTGAAGCCGGCGACCATCGCCGCGTAGGCGCTGATGAGCCAGCGGAACCGGTAATGCCAGCCGGGCCAGAGCCACAGCAGCACAAACGCTCCGGCCCGCACGAAGAACCAGACCGAACAGAAAAAACCGGCGAATTTCGGCGAGAGACTCATTTGTTTCGCCAGCGTGGGAATGACCGCGATGATCGAATTGATCGCCAGGTAGGAAAACGGGTTGGCGAGCCAGGCCATGTGGAGGAAGGTTTTCGCGTTTGCAATGGGGCGCGGGTTCAATTCGATTTTTATCCCGTCCGGAGCGGATGGCTCGTCGCCCGGCGCGGGCGGAAAGGGCGCGCGCGATTTTTTCTCCAGCCAGAACGTCAGCGCCAACTGGCCCAGGTGCAGGGCGGCGGGCACGAGGAACATGCTGCGCAAACCCCAGTGTTCGAGCATCGCACCGCCGGTGAAGTAGGCGAACCCGCCCGCCGCAGCCCAGATGAGATTGTAGATGCCGACCATCCGTTGCAGGCGCGCGGGCGGCTCTCCCTCGCTCACCATCGCCTCGAACGCCGGCCACGTGAAACACATCCCGCACACACCGATCCCCATCACGACGAGGTGCCCGGCCATCGGCCCGATCTGGCTGCCCGCCGCCAGCACGCCGGCCAGGATGCCGAAGCCGAGTTTCAACGCGCGGAAAGAACCATGCCGTTGGGCGAACTTCCCGCCCAGCATCGCCGCGAACATGTAAATCAGCCCCAGCGCTGCCGCGAGGAGCAGGTTCTCCAGCTTCCCGAAACCGAACCGCTCCTGCATGAAGAAGTAAATGTAGTAAAAGTAGTATGTCGTGGCGACGGCGTTGACGCCTTCGAGGACGAAGACGCCGGCTTTGACGGTGCGGGAAAACATTTTGAATGCGGAATTCGGAGTGCGAAGTGCGGAATGAAATCAGAGGCGCGCGCTGGTGGCCGGAGATTCCGCATTCCGCATTCCACATTCCGAAATTTCTTCAATCGCCTGGCGGCAATACCATTTCACGGCGTCGCTCATCGGTGGGTGGAGCTTGTCCAGATCCCCGGACGAACACCAGCGGATGTCGTGATGCTCCGCCGCCGCAAGCGCCAGCGAACCATTCCTGGGCCGTGCCCAGTAAATCAGGCCGATGTGCTCGTGCGTGTCGGTAATCCGGTGGATGTCGAGGAAACGCGGAGCGATGAGCGCGCGCGTGCCCGGCCCGGTCGTGGGCGGGCGCCCGCCAAGCAACTCCACTTCGAGACCGCTCTCCTCCTTCGCCTCGCGCAACGCGGCCTGCTCCGGGTCTTCGTCCAGTTCGATGTGGCCACCCAGCGGCAGCCATTTGTCGAGCTGGCGATGATGAATGAGCAGGATTTTTTTCCCGTGAACGACAAAAATGGCGACGGTGAAATCAATCTTATCGTGAATGTGGGCCATGTGTCGAAAGAGTAATCAGTCATCAGTGTTCAGCAATCAGTCGCCCAGTCAATCGCACGCCCTCATGTGATTTTTACTGATTACTGAACACTGATTACTGATGACTTCCACTCAGTAGTCATACAACCCGCTGTCCTTCGTGTAGCCGCCGCCGCCCGCACCGCCTTCCTCGCCGCCCATGAAATCGCCGAGCAGGTCGCCCATGTCGGCTTCGATTTTCTCCGGGTCTTCGCCGGCTTCAAGGCGTTTGATGGCCACGTCAAGTTCCTTGGGAACCGAGCCGGGCGGCATGAGGTCTTTCATTTTCTTCATCATGCGGGCCATGTGGCGCGGGTTGTTCTCGTCCAGGTGCTCCATCTCGCGCTCCATCTCGCTCATGGCGCGCGCGACGCGCGGATCGTCGAGGTCCGGCATGGGCGGGCCACCTTCGTCGCCGCCCGCCACGGGTTCCTTTGCGCCGCGCAAGGCGGCGAAACGGCTCATCTGCCTCGCCATTTTCTGGTTGCCGCACTTGGGGCAGACCGGCAGGTGGTCGGGATTGACCCGCTTCGAGAGGAAGCTGAAAATCTTCCGGCACTTCGGGCAGGCAAATTCGTAGATCGGCATCAGAATTTACGATTTACGATTTACGATTTACGCGCGAGCAAAAAATTACGAGTCCGCGAAGATTCGACGGACTCGTAAATCGAAAATCGTATATCGCAAATGCGAACTATTTCATCCGGTCAAAGTTCTTCTGCAGGATTTGCCAGTCGTTGAGGCCTTTGACCTTTTCCAGCGCCGCCGCGTTGATCTTGGCTTCGTTGGCGTTCTTGGTCGGGCGATTGATCTTGTAGAAAATGCCGAAGCTGCCGGGGAACGGCTCGCCCGCCAGTTTGTAGGCCGCTTCCTCGCTCGTCACGTCGTGGCCGGCGGGGACCGTGTTAAAGACGCCGCCCTTGCGCGGGTTGGAAGCGTCGAACGCGCCCTCGTAAAACTCCACGCACTCGCTGAGGCACTCGATGAAGCTGAAGCCGTCGTGGTCCATCGCGGCCTCCATCATTTGCAGGACGTGATTGGGGTTGGTGTGCGTGGTGCGCGCGACGAACGTGGCGCCGGCGCTGATGGCCTGCTTCATCGGGTTGATGGGTTGGTCCACCGCGCCCCACACGTCGGTCTTGCTTTTGAAACCGATCGGCGAGGTGGGCGAGGTCTGTTTCTTGGTCAGGCCGTAAACCCAGTTGTCCATGACCACGTAGGACATCTTGATGTTTTTGCGCGCGGTGTGGTTGAAATGATTGCCGCCGATGGAAAAAGCGTCGCCGTCGCCGCCGAAGACGAACACGTGCAGGTCGGGCCGGCTCAACGAAATGCCGCTGGCGAACGGCAGCGCGCGCCCGTGGATGTAATGCGCGCCGTGGGCCTGCACGAAATACGGGAAGCGGCTCGAACAACCGATGCCGGCGACGGTGGCGATCTTCTCATGCCAGAGTTTGCGCTTTTCGATCAGCTTGAAGTAAAGCGCCAGCACGGAAAAGTCGCCGCAACCGGGGCACCAGGTCGGGTGGTCGGCGGCAAGCTCTTTTTTGGTCAAACCTTTGCGTTCAGAATCGGGCAGTGGCGCGACGGTGAGGGTGCTGGCGCGCGGAAGGATTTCTGTCGTCGGGGAACTCATGGGCAAAAAAATGTTGAATCGTTGAGTTGTTAAATCGTTACAGCTTGCGCAGGCCGGTGGCGACGGAGTCTTTGGCGCGCTGGAGAATGTCCTTCACCTTCCAGGTCAGGCCGTCGGTTTTGTTGATGCCCTGGATTTTGGGATCGCAGTAGCGCGCCCGCAACAGGCCGCCCAATTGTCCGAAACCGTAGAGGCCCTCGTCGTTCATCTCGACGACGAAGATGTGGTTGAAGCCGGAGAAAATATTTTCCAGGCCGTTGGGCAGCGGGTTGATGTGCTTGATGTGAATGGCCGAAACGCTGTCACCGGCCGCGCGGGCGCGGTCCACAGCCTCCTTGATCGGCCCTTGCGTCGAACCCCAGCCCACCAGAAGGACATTGCCTTCAGGCGGGCCATAGACGGCCGGGGTGGGCAAAGTAGCCGCGAGCGTCTGGAGTTTTTTGCGGCGCTTGGCGACCATTTGCATGTGGAGCCGGGGCGAGCCGGTGGGATGGCCCAGTTCGTCGTGCTCCAGGCCGGTGACGACCGGATACTTGCCGCTGTCAATCCGCGTGCCGGGCGGCCGATGGCGCGTGACGCCGTCGGCGGGGGACAAATCGTACGGCTTGTGATCGGCCACCGGCGTCAGGTCCGGTGAAATGTCCTGGCAAACCTTCTCCAGCGCCGGCTCCTGAAACGCCTCGATGCGCGTAGCGATGGCTTGATCGGTGAGAATGATGACCGGCACGCTGTATTGGCGGGCGATGTTGACGGCCTCGATCGCGGTGTAGAAACAATCCTCCACGTTGGCCGGCGCGATGACCACGCGCGGCGAATCCCCGTGGCCGCCGAAGCAGGCGATGTTCAAGTCGGATTGCTCGACGTTGGTCGGCATGCCGGTCGAGGGGCCGCCGCGCTGCACGTCCACGATGATCAGCGGCATCTCCGCCATCACGCCCCAGCCGATCGCCTCGGTCTTGAGTGAAATGCCCGGCCCGCTGGAGCCGGTGACGGCCACGCGCCCCGCGTAACTGGCGCCCAGCGCCATCGAGACGGAAGCGATCTCGTCTTCGCACTGCACAAAAGACCCGCCGTACTTGGGCAGTTCGCGGCGCAGCAATTCCATGATGTCCGACCAGGGCGTGATGGGATAGCCGGCGCCGAAACGGATGCCAGCGGCGATCAAACCGTAGGCCAGCGCTTCATTGCCGGTCATCACGACCTGGTGGCCGGCCTTCTTCTGGCTCTCGACGAACTGGAAGGTTTCGAGGACGTTGCCCAGCGAATGGCTGTAGCCGGCATGGAAAGCGGCGAGCGCGTTGTTCAACACGCTTTGGTCTTTGCCGCCGAAACGCTCGGCGATGAGCTTCTCCAGCTTCGTCACGTTCAAATCGAACATCCGGGCGATCAAGCCCAGCGCGTAAATATTTTTGCCCTTGTCCTTGGCCGTGCCACCGATGGCTTCAACGGTCAGGCCGGAAATCGGCACGCCCACGTGATGATATTCCTTTTCCCACTCCGGCTTGACTTCGACGTGGTCGGAATCAAAGAGCACAATGCCGCTTTTTTTGAGCGATTTGATGTGGTCCTCGTAGGAATGCTGATAGAAGGCCAGCAAGACGTCCGCCTCGTCACCGGAACTCAACACTTCGCCCGAACCGATCCGCACCTGGAAGATGGATGGCCCACCGGAAATGGTGGAGGGAATCGTCATGAACGTCATGACTTCCTGCTCGCTGCGCCCGGCCAGCCGCGCCAGAAAGCCGCCGATGGCCTGGATGCCGTCCTGGGAATTGCCCGCGATCCGAATGACGGCTTCGGAGACTTGCGAGATTTTGGGGCCACTGCCGGGGGCGGCAGTCGCGACAGTTGTTTCGTTCATGAATTGATCAAATCAATGTTTCAACAGGCCTTGGCATCGCTACTGTGGATTCACGATGCAGTCGGCCCACCCGCCTGTTGCGAAGTCACACTAACATTGCGGACTCGACTGTCAAATGCTATTCCCCAAAGCTCAATCCATTCACCTCAAGCCGTTTGCAAAAAAACCATCGCATCGGAAAAACGCCGCCAAAACCGGTTGATTAACGATGTTTATTCGTGCGCTCCGTTGAATTAAGAACCCCCCGCCTTCACCGGTGTCCGTCCAGAAAATATTCCAGCCCATGGGCCACGCCGTAGCCGTGGGGCTGGTCGCTGACCAGACCGCCTTGGGCGCGAACGGCCGCCTTGACCGGCTCCACCGCGTTGGCCGGGGCCACCAGCCAGCGGGCAACGTCCTTCGACAACATCGGCAGGTCATTCAGATGATCGCCGGCGGCGAAAATCCGGTCGCGGCTGATGCCCAGCAGGCGGGCCACTTCCGCCAGCCCGGTCCCTTTGTTGTAGGCCGCGTGGCTGAACCGGGCATAGACATCGTTGCGCACGACCGTCAGCCGCGGCACTTCCCGGCAATAGTCCTCCAGGTAGGCTTGTATCGCATCCGTGTCTCCGCTGTTCCGCGCCAGCAGGCACAGGGGCGAATACGGATCGGAATAAATCATCGCGTCGAAGTTCGCATTGACCCACGCGACCAGACGCGCCAGGTCCGGACGAATGCGCTCGAACAACGCGGCTTGCTCCGCTTCACATCGCCGGTTCCACTCCTCTAGCGGCAAATACTCCGAGCCGGAGTGGAAATAAATCTCCCGCTCCACCAGCACCAGATAATCCGGGCGGATGGAAAGGCGGGCGCGGGCGACGGCCTCCAGCAGACTGGGCAAATCGCGCCCGGTGTTGATCACCCATTTGGCGCCGCGGGCCTGCAACGCGCCGATGAGTTCCTGCACCCGGGGCGGCACCGGCGGGTCTTCGAATTCGGCGTAGATTGTCCCGTCGAAATCGGTTGAAATAAGTTGAATGGGCAGTGTCATTCTTCACGTATTGCGTGGTGCGTATTGCGTCAAGCATTCCACGCGCGCCGAAGCATACTGGACGCGCCACGCACCACGCAATACGTACCGCACCTCGCTTGCACTCGTCCGCCCGGTTGAGTTAACGTGACACCCGAAAGCCTTATGAACCTCCAGGACCAGTTCGACGACGCGATGTTCGCCTTCAGCACGGGCGACTATGACAGCGCCATCGAGAAATTGCAGGCGTTGCTGGCCGGGGACCCGGATTATTTCGACGCCCGGCTTTCTCTCGGCATGGCGTATTATCGCAAGGGCGACTTCGCCAGCGCGATCGCCGAAGGGCACAAGGCTGAAAAGCTCAAGCCGCACGAGCAACTGGTCCACACGAACCTTTCGCTCTTTTACATGAAAAGCGGCGACAAAAAAACCGCCGAACACCACGGCTTGCAGGCGCGCATTGCCTCGTGGAAAGGCGACATGGCCAAACCCGACCCGAATGCGAAACCGGAGGGCGATGCCCAATTGCAAATGGCCCAATCCAAACCACCTCCGGTCAAGCTGCCGGAAAAGTTTCCTGAGATGCCGTGGAAGAAGAAGCCGAAGCTGGGCGGCGGCACGCCCGCGGAATGACCCGAGGCCCCGTCGCACTCCCCGCATGAGCGAGTTTTTTTCCATCGCCGAAGCCAGCAGCCTGCCGCCCGGCCAGGGCCGCACGGTGCAGGCCGACGGCCGCGCAGTGGCGCTCTACAATCTGGACGGCCGCTTCTACGCCCTCGACAACACCTGCCCGCATCGCGGCGGCCCGCTGGGCGCGGGCGTGTTGGAGGACGGAGTCGTGCACTGCCCGATGCACGGCTGGGCGTTTGATTTGAAAACCGGCGCCTGCGCCAACAACCCGGAAAAGCCCGTGAAGTGTTATTCGACACGTGTCGAGAACGGCCAGGTGCAAATTGACATTTAGTTGAGAGCGATTTGAGTTGAGGGTTGAGAAGAGGAAACCCAGACTCTCACCTCAATTGACTCTCAACTCATCCCATGAAATCCGCCTACGAACTCGCCATGGAGCGGCTCAACAAACAGTCGCCCGCCGCCAAACTCACCCACGCCCAGAAAAAGAAAATCGCCGAACTGGAATCCAGGTGCAAAGCCAAAATCGCCGACCGCGAAATCTTTCTCAAAGGCGAGATCACCAGGGCCCTGGACAAAGGTGATTACGCGGCCCTTGAATCGTTGGAAAAGCAACTCGTCTACGACCGCAAATCGCTTCAGGCCGAATTGGAAGAGAGCAAGGAAAAAGTGTGGCGAGGCAACCCGGCTTCGTGACGCACCGGCTTCGGACAAGTTTTCAACCCACTCATGACCCGCGTGGACGCGACCCGCACCGGCTATTTTACCGCCCGCTACGTCTCGGCCCTTGACGATTCCGGGCAACCCTTCGCGCTCTGGGTGCCGCGCACCTACACGGCCCGCAAAAAATACCCGCTGCTCGTCGCGCTGCACGGCATGGACGCCGACCACCGGATGATCCCGGAGGAATGTTTCCGGATTCCCGAACGCGGGTTCAGCGAGGAAGTTGTTTTGCTCAGTCCTTTTGGCCGGGGGGACATCAGCTTTCGCGGGCCGGGCGAAGCGGATGTGTGGGACACGATGAACTGGGTCAAGGCGCGCTACCGGATCGACGCGCGGCGACAGTATTTGACCGGCCTCTCGATGGGCGGCTACGCCACCTGGCGGCTGGCCTGCGCCTATCCGCAGCAATGGGCCGCCCTCGCGCCCATTTGCGGCGGCGGCAAAGTGGCCGCGCTCAAGGCGCTCAAAACAATCCCCGTCTGGTGCGTGCACGGCGAGCGTGACCCCCTGGTGCCCGTGGAGAACTCGCGCGCGTTGATCGCTGAGTTGCGCCGACTAAACCGGGAACGAAGCGACGCCTCCAGAGAAAACTCCCCTCACCCTGACCCTCTCCCCTTATCGGATGAGGGGAGAGGGAAACGTAGAAGCATTCCCGTAGTTTCTCCCTCTCCCCTCCCAGGGGAGAGGGCCGGGGTGAGGGGTAGCCATGAACTGCGACGCCGACCCGAATATTTTTTCCGTTACGACGAGTTGGCCGGCTGGGGGCATAACGCCTGGGAATGGCTTTACGACCCCAACCGCGAATCTGATTCGCTCGTCAAATGGTTCCTCCAATTCCGCAAGACCCGGGCGCCCGCGCCCGTCCGTCGCCCCGCGCGCCGGGGTGCCTTCCGGGATTTGTTCAACGAACGCGTCATTTTGAGTTATCCGGCCCGCACCGCGCTGCCGCGCGAGTCGGACCTTCTGCGCTCCGAAGCCGAGCGGCTGGCGCGGTTGAGCTTCGGCGATTTCGTGATGCGTTCAGGCAAACTGATCGTGAAAACCGACGAGGAACTGACCGCGACGGACCTCGCCCAGGCCAACCAGCTCATGATTGGCCGGACGGACAATCATTGCTGGCTGAAACACATGCGGCGCCGGCTGCTGGCGAAACACTTCCGGGGAAAACTCCAGGTGAGTGAAGAAACCTGGCTCGGCAAATCACTCCTCGCCGTCACTTGCCAGCCCAGCCCATGGAATGCGCGGCGTCTGCTGGGCGTGATCACCTACCAGCAATTTCACCAGCTGCGCGGATTCGCGGACGAACTGTGCGAGAACATTGCCCGGCCGAAAATGGTGAACGTTTACGACACGCTGCAGCGGCGGTTCATTTTCCAGCGATAATGGAATGTTACCGGCGCGCGAGGGTGTTTCCCAGGCCGACGGAAATGGGATTGCAGTTGCAGGCCGGTTGGCAATAATGCGCGGAGCAAAAGCGTCACAACGCGAGACAAAATATTTTCATGACCGAGTGGAACATCCAGGGCCGCGCCCACGCCTGCCAGTCGTGCGCCCGGCCCTTTGCCGACCAGGCGCCGTATCACACGCTGCTCTTCGATGAGAAGACCGGCTACCAGCGGCTCGACGTCTGCGAGTCGTGCTGGCAGGCGCAATACAGCCAGGGGGCCGGCGACCGGAAAGGCTTCGTCTCCCACTGGCAGGGCGTCTATCACGTGCCGCCGGTGGCGCCCGAACCCATCCGCCACGAAACCGCCGAATCGCTGCTGCGCAAACTCATCGAGCAAAACGACCCGCAGCACATCGCCGCGCGCTACATTCTCGCCGTGATGCTCGAACGCAAACGCATCCTCAAAGTTAAAGCGCAACATCGCGAGGGGGGGGAACGGTTTTTCCATTACGAACATGCGGCCAATGGCGACCTGTTCACCATCGCCGACCCCGAACTGCAACTCGCGCAACTCGAAGACGTGCAGCGCGAGGTCGGCCGCCTGCTGGAACAGGGTTTGAATCCGCCCGCGGCACCGTCCGGCCCCGCTCCGGCGGCACTCGAACCCGCCGTCGCTCCGCCAACCGCCGCCTGACGCCCCTCCCGCTGTGGCCGACCTCGATGCCTTGCAAGCCCGTCTCGACTACGTTTTTCGTGACGCGGCCTTGCTGCAACTGGCGTTGACCCACCCGTCGGTCGCGCACGAACAGAGCGCGGCCATCCAACACAACCAGCGGCTGGAATTTCTGGGCGATGCCGTCCTGCAACTGGTCCTCACGCAATCCCTTTTCGAGCGTTTCCCCGCGCTCGATGAAGGCCCGCTCACCAAGGCCCGCGCGCAGATGGTCAACCGCCGCGCCCTGGCCGAACATGGCCGGCGGCTCGGTCTGGGCGAACACCTGCTGATGAGCCGTGGCGAGGATGCCCACGGCGGACGCCAGCGGCCCGCCGCGCTCGCCGACACGTTCGAAGCGCTGCTCGGCGCGATTTTTCTGGACGGCGGTTTCGCCGCCGCGCGCGAGTTTATTCTCCGCCAGTTCCACGACGAATATGGCGCCGGCGGGGTCGTGCCCAACCTGGACAATCCCAAGGGCGAATTGCAGGAACGGTTGCAGGCACGATCGCAGGAACCGATCCGTTACCGGCTCGAATCGGTCAACGGCCCGGACCACGACCGCGTCTTCGAATGCACCGTGAATTATCGCGGCGCGGAAATCGGCCGCGGCCGGGGCAAAAGCAAAAAGGAGGCGGAAAGCCAGGCGGCGCTGGCCGCGCTGGAAAAACTCAAGGCCGACGGCGGAACGAAGAAAGACGACACAACCTGATACCAGATTGGAATGAGTAGCGGGTGAGGGCGAACAGGAAATCTCCTTTCCATGGACCAACCGCGGAGCGCGGCATTTATGCCGCTTCACGGGTCGCGCAGTATGGGACGTCGAAGCGGCATAAATGCCGCGCTCCAAGGTTCAGGGTGCCAGTGTGCGATGGTCGCATTGTGGAGCTTTCCATGAACCGGGTTTGGAGTCCAGCCTTCAGGCTGTTCCCGGAACACGCTGAAGCGTGAACTCCAAACGCCAGCCAGTTCATGGTCCCGATGCGCGTCCAAAGTTGGGAGTGGAGGCTCCCCATGAACCCCGAAGGAACATTCAACATTCAATCCCGCACTGCGGGACTCAACATCCAAGGAACGCACCCATGAGAGGCTCGAGAAGCGTTCGAGGTTGAATGTTGAAGGTTGGGCGTTTTCGGTGGCTTCAAGGGTTCAATGCGCGAATTTTTCGGGGGATTTCTCACCCCGGCCCGGCGGGAGAGGGGAAATCGTCGCCAGCGTGTTCGTAGTCCTGGCGCGCCCGTTTTGGTGATGACTGGAGGCCGTTCTCCCTCTCCCTTCGGGCCGGGGTGAGGGGGGCGTTTTACCGTTGGTATCGGTTATTACTGGAAAATGAAATCACTTCGCGCCGGCCAGCCGCAGGGCGAGGCGGGATTTCTTGCGGTTGGCGGTGGCGCGGTGGACGACACCGCTCTTGGCCGCTTTGTCAAAGGCGGAAGCGACGTCCCGATACGCGGTGACGGCCTCGTCCTTTTTACCCGTGGTGAGAAGGGCGGTGAAGCTCGATTCGAGCGTCTTGAGGCGCGACTTGATCGAGTGATTTTGCAGATGCTTGCGGGCGCTGCTGCGCATCCGGCGTTCGGCGGATTTGGTGTTCGGCATAATTCAGTTGTTCAAATCAGAGCGTGCCACCGTAACGAAACGCCGCGCGTTGTCAACGGCGGGTTCAGCCGGATTTTTTGCTTTTGGCCAGCAACGGTTCGACCAGTTTCCAGATTTCAACGCTCACCGCTTCCACGCTTTGAGTCGCATCCAGCGGGCGGACTCGTTTCGGCTCGGCTCGCGCGATCACCTGGTAGCCCTTTTCCACGCGCTCGAAAAAGGCGCGGTCGGCTTCCTCCATCCGGTCGCGGCGCGCCACGCCGAAATTCAACGGCGCGCTTTTCGGATCGCGAGCGCCGTCGGGCACGGGAAACAGGGCCTGCTGGTGCTGCCGGCCCCGCCGGCGCTGCTCGCTGACTTCCAACGGCACCACGAGCAAAAGCGTCAGGCCCGGCCGCGTCTCGCCCACGGCGAAATCAACCATTGTTCTGACCAACGCCAGGTCCAACCCGCGTCCGTGACCCTGATAGGCGGTCGTCGAATCGTAGTAGCGATCGCACAGGACGATCTCGCCGGCGGCCAGCGCGGGGCGGATCACTTCGCGGACGAGTTGCGCGCGGCTGGCGTTCATGAGCAGCAACTCGGCCTCGAAGGTCATCGCGTGGTTGGCGTCGCTGTGTTGGAGCGTGTGGCGGATTTCCTCGCCGATGGGTGTGCCGCCCGGTTCGCGCAATACGCGCACGGGTTGGCCGGATTTGCGCAGCCGCTCCGCCAGAAGAGAAACTTGCGTGGATTTGCCGCCGCCCTCGGTGCCTTCAAATGTGATGAAGAGGCCCTTCATGCTTTTCGCCGGTCGGCGCGCCTTTTCAATTGCGTCGAGATTTTCACTCCACCGGAGCCGCCGGTCGGGCCGACTGGGACGCGACGGGCCGATGCAGCGGTTTTTGTGAGAGGCAGTGCGCCAGCGAAACGATTTGCGCCTCGCTCAACGGCCCGCCTTCGGCCTGGGCGAACGCCGGCATGAGCGTCCCGGGCTTTCCGTGAGCGACCCAGGTGTTCCAATACTCCGCGTCTGTGGGTTTGTTCAACGCGTACAAATCCGGCACCATCGTGGCGCGATTCGGCGTGTCGTGGCAGACCGCGCACGCGGTCTGGAACAGTTCCTGGCCCAGCTTGCCCGCGGCCGGGTGCGCGTGGCAGGTGGCGCAATCGTTCTTAAAAACGGCCTGCCGATCCGCCATGGCCATTTGCTGGTTGCGCACGCGCCGGGCGAGGTCCGGTCCGGGAGTGGGTTGCCCTGGCATGTTGATTTTGAGGATGAGATGTTTCGTCCCGGCGGAGGACTCGATGGAGACCGACTTCATCAGCAGGCCGCTCTTGCCGCGCAGGTCCACGACGGCGTCGATCTGGCCATTGGTGCCGGCGGCCAGCTTCCACGGCAACGGCGGGAGCTTGACGGTCGTGCAACCGCACGAGGGGTGGACGCTGTTGACGACGATTTCCTTGTCGGACACGTTCGTGAAGGCGAAAACGAAGTGCGCGGCCAACTCGCCGGGCTGGAGGCTGATCTCCTTCTGCTCCGCGTCCCAGACCAGGCCGGGCGCAGGCTGCTGCGCGAGAGCCGCCCCGCCGGACCAGTTGCAAGACGCCAGCGCACCGGCCAACCAGATCGCTTTCGATGAAGCCGCTTTCATCAATTCCGAACCCTACCTGACCCGCCGTCATTTGCCGAGAAAAATTGTGCGCCAGGTTTGGAGTTCAGGCTTCAGCCTGTCGGCAGGGCCTGTTCCCCGCTTTCCTGACAAGCTAAAGCTTGGACTCCAACTCAGAGCAGCTTGAGCCGCGCGCCTTTGGGCGTGTCTTCAATAACCCAGCCTTTGGCCTTAAGCTCCGCGCGCAAGGCGTCGGCGCGCTTGAAATCCTTTGTCGCGCGTGCCGCCAGGCGGGCCTCCAGCAGCGCAAGGATTTCGCCCGGGGCTTGCGTCTCGCGCTGAGCGCCGAGGCCGAGCACTACGTCAAGGCGCTGCCACGTCGCCCACGCCGTCGCCGCTTGCGCCGCAGAAAAATGATTCTCCGCCAACAGCCGGTTGGTGTCGCGCACCCAATCGAAAACCGCGCCCCAGGCGGCGGACACGTTCAAATCGTCTTCCATCGCAGCGGAAAAGTTTTCCAACAGGACTGGATCGGGCAGCGCGGTCGCGTCGCCGGCCAGCTCGCGCAGTTTGCCCAGGCATTCCTCGATCCGCCCCAGCGCCGCGCGCGCGCCGTGCAGGCCGTCGAGCGTGAAATTGAATTGTTCCCGGTAGTGCGCCGTCAGCAGCAGGTAACGGATTTCGCGGCCCGTGAACCCTTTCGCCAACAGGTCGCGCAGGGTGAAATAATTTCCGAGCGACTTGCTCATCTTTTTGCCCTCGACCAGCAGGTGCGCGCCGTGCAGCCAGTATTTGACGAACCGCCGGCCGGGCGGTTGCACGCCGGCGCCTTCGCTCTGGGCGATCTCGTCCTCGTGATGCGGAAAGATCAGGTCCTCGCCGCCCAGGTGCAGGTCGAAGCTCGGTCCGAGCAACCCCATGCTCATGGCACTGCACTCGATGTGCCAGCCGGGCCGGCCTTCGCCCCAGGGACTCGGCCAGCAGACCGCGCCATCGTCGGGCGCGCGCGCCTTCCAGAGCGCGAAGTCGGCCAGCGACTCCTTCTCGTATTCGTCGCTGGCCACGCGCTCGCCGGCGCGCATCCCCTCGAAGTTGAGCTTGACCAATTGGCCGTAGGTGCCGCCGCCGCCACGGTATTTTTCGATGCTGAAATAAACCGAGCCGTCCGCCGCCTGGTAGGCCAGGCCGCGCGCGAACAACTTTTCGATGAGCGCAACGATGGCGGTGATGTATTCGGTGGCGCGCGGGGTGTGATGCGGCTTGCGGCAGCCGAGGGTCTGGAGGTCTTCGAGGAACGCGGTTTCATACTGTGAGGTGTAATCGCGCAACGACCCGCCGGCGGCGCGCACGCGTTTGATGATTTTGTCCTCCACGTCGGTGATGTTCATCACGTGGGTCACGTCGAAGCCCTTGAATTCGAGAACGCGCCGGACGAGATCGCCAAAGACGAACGTGCGCCAGTTGCCGATGTGCGCGAAGTCATACACCGTCGGCCCGCAGCAATACAGGCCGACCTTTTTGCCCGCCGGATCGAGCGGGACGAATGCTTCCACCGACCGGGAAAGGGTGTTGAAAAACTTCAGCGCCATGGCCATGTGCGCGAACGCTAAAAGACGGGTCGCCGAAAGAAAAGAAAATATCCCGGCTGGCCGCAACACCGGTGGCGCGTGGGACTCCCCTTGAACCGTCCGAAAGGCCCGCAAGGTTTTGGACTGCGCCAGTCCTCTGGCGCTGTGAGAAGGGGCAGCGGCCCAGCCACAGCGCCAGAGGACTGGCGCAGTCCAAGACGCTGGCGCGACAACGGAAGCGCCAACCGGTTCATGACCCCGAAGCGCGTCCAGAGTTCAAGGTGGAAACTACCCCATCACCGCGGCACGCTCGGCGGGCGAAAGCACTTTCCACTCTGCCGCGCCCAGATCGCCCAGCCCGAAATTTCCGATGCGCACTCGAATCAGGCGCAGCGTCGGATGGCCGATGGTGGCGGTCATCCGGCGCACCTGGCGGTTTTTGCCTTCGACCAGTTCCAGCCCGATCCAGCACGTCGGCACGATTTTGCGGAAACGAACCGGCGGGTCGCGCGGCGGCACGTCCGGTTGCGGTTCCAACAGCCAGGCGCGGCCGGGCAACGTCTTGCGGCCCTGGACCACGACACCCCGGGCCAGCTTGCGGAGAGCGGCGGCGGCAGGGATGCGCTCGACCTGCGCCCAGTATTCGCGTTCGTGGGCGTGACGGGGATGGAGCAACCGTTCGTTCAACTCCGGCTCGTCGCTCAGGAGCAGCAAGCCTTCCGAGTCGGCGTCCAGCCGGCCAATCGGATACACGTGTGGCGGGAAACCGAACTCCGCCAGCGTGAGGTTGGGCGAACCATCCGGGGAAAACCGGGAAAGCACACCAAACGGTTTGTGGAAGGCGATCAGCATTGTTTTTTTGGTTGGACAGTCTTTGACCAACCGGGCCGGTTAATCTGGGCGCCAATGAAAGGCTTAATATGATAAACCGACAACAAATGGAACTGCATTTCGAAGCCCGCGAAAACTTCCACCCGGTCATCCGCCGGCAACGACGGCTGGCCCGTGCCCACTGGTGGTTTACCCAGATGCGCCAGTGCGTGGACAAGGTGCTGGTCTGGCAACCGGCCCCGCCCGCGCGACCCGAACAAACCAAACTGCACCTCGCCAACGACCGGTGATTTCGTTTGCCCCGGCGCGGTGCGAAAAGCCATGCTGAAGGAATGGTTCAATCCACGGCCTCCTTCACTCTGCGCCGCGCCGTCCGGGCGGACGCGCCGGGGCTGTTGAAACTGGTCATCGCGCTCGCGGAGTTCGAGAAGCTGCCACCGCCCGACTCGGAGGCCCAGGCGCGGCTGATCGAGGACGGCTTCGGCGCGCGGCCGCGTTTCGAGGCGTGGCTGGCGTTCGGCGATGGCGCGGCCGGACCGGTCGGCTACGCCATCGTGTTTGAAACCTACTCGTCGTTTTTGGCGCGGCCGACGCTCTACCTCGAGGACGTGTTCGTGCTGCCGGCCTGGCGCCAGCGCGGCATCGGCCAGGCACTGTTGCGACAGTGCATTCAAACCGCCCACGAACGCGGCTGCGGGCGGATGGAATGGACCTGTCTGGATTGGAACACGAAGGCCCGGAAATTTTACGAGCGCCTGGGCGCGCGCCGGCTTTCCGAGTGGCACCTCTACCGGATGACCCGCCAGGAAATGGAATCGTATCTGGACGCCGGCCCAAATCTTTCACACGCCGATTGAAACCGCGTCAGCCTGTAGCCGCCGACGTGAGGAGGCGGACCCTTTCAAACCCGGCCGAATCCGCCTCCTCACGTCGGCGGCTACGAGGTTTGCCGATTACTCTGGCTAATCCGATACCGGAACCTTCAACAGGTCCGCGGCGCTCCAGGGTTCGGCCCGGCCTTCGGTGGCTTGGCGGATGGCGGCGACCTGCTCGGGCTTGACCGGCGAGGCGTTGTTTCCCCATTCCTTGTTCTGGCGGACGTAAGTGAGAATGGCGGCAATCACTTCGTCCGTCATCATGTCATTGCTGCGCCACGGCACCATGACAACGGGGGAGTTGAATTCCTGGCCGTTGATCAGGATCGGACCGGCCAGGCCATCGAGCACGACGCGGATCATGCGGTTCGGGCCGGGCGCCAGCACCCAATCCGAGCCGGCCAGCGGCGGGAATTGGCCAGGAACGCCAAGCCCATGGAGCTGATGGCACGGCGCGCAGGTCAGTGAGAACATTGCCTTGCCCTTGAAGAAAAAGGCGTCGCCCGCAGACTTGGGGTGGAAATTTTCCAACTCGTTCGTTGAGACATACGGCGTAAACACCAGCGGACTGAACCCGCCGCCGTGATCGTCCATGAACAGGCAACTGCGGTAGAGCAACACCGCCAGCAGGAGGACCATCCAGATCGGCAGCCAGTTTGACTGCGATTGCGGCGCTTCGGAATCCGGAAACTCCGGCGCAACCGGACCATCAGCGGGCAATGAATGGTGCAAATCAGAATTCATGGGGCGGGTGAATTCGTGGCGGCGGCCGGCGGCGCGTTCGTGCCGGCAGGCGCGGCGGGCGGTCGGGACAGCGGCGCTTCAAACAGCGGCGCTTCGGAATTCAAACTCAGCAGATAAGCCACCAACGCCCGGGCGCCGGCTTTGGGCACGATCTCCAGGCCCGGCCCCGGCGCGAACGCGCCGCTCAACGGCAATGCCTCCGGCGAGGGAGCGCGCCCGATCTTCCGCTGCTCAAACAAAAAGGGATACGGCGGCATGGTCGAACCCGGCGCGGTGATCTGCGGATTGTACAGATGCAGCAAGTGCCACCGGACAAGTTCCTCGACGTGGTTGGAGGCGGTCTGAAATGTCCACGGGACGGCGAATTTTTCCGGCTCGCGCACGGCGATGTTGGCGAGGTCCGGCCCGATGCGGCTGGCGCCGAGCATCACGGGTTGGTCGTAGAGATAATCCTGCGCGACGGTCAGCCGTTTGCCCCAGCCGCGTTCGATGTCCGGGCCGAGGGGCACCAGGACGAGTTGCGCCTGGGCGCCCGCAGCCTCGATTTTTTTCCTGGCCGTTTCGGCTTCGACATAGGTCGCACCGTGCAGCACCAGTTTGGGCGCGGTCAGGGCGAATTGCGCGGCGGCGTTCGCGCTGAGGCCCGGCCTGACGCTGAGCAACGCGGTCACGACGTCGGCTTGGTTGGAGCCGGCGCTCGCGAGCAGCAGATCAAATTCGGTCCCGGTCTGGCGCACCTGCTGGCTGTGGCAGTAGTTGCAACCGCTGGCGCGATAAATCTCGGCGCCCTGAAGGGCCTGCCCCGGACGGCGCGACGGATACCATGCGCCGGTCTCCTCCAGCTTCACCGGCTCGCTGCGGCCGAGCTGCAATTGCGGGGCCACGACCAGCCCCCACCAGGAACAAGCCAGGCTGAAAAACACGCCGAGAAAAATGAGCGGCCCGTGATTCATCGCGCCACCTCCGCGGTTTCAGGTGGCGCGACCCCGGCCGGATCGGTTTTGGGCAGACAGCAGCAGGCGCAGCAACAGCGCGCCAGCATCCAGACCAGGTTCACGAACAACGCCAGCGCCCCGATCGCCCAGAGCAGTTCGCCCAGCGTGGCGAGTTGGAGAAATGGCCGCGCGGCTTTCACCGCGTCCAGAAACGGCGCGGCCGGATTATTCAAGGCCAGTCCCTGTTCACCACCACCCGCCGCCAGGCCGATCACTTGCGCGGCGACGCCGAGCGTTGCGGCCCCAAGATGAGCGCGCACGAGCTTCTCCGAAGGCCAATCCTGTCCCAACAGACGCGGGACGATTGCGTAGATCGCGCCGAAGATCACGAGCGAAAAAAACCCGTTGAGACCAAGCTGCGTCAGTGCGCTGGTGAAATGGGTCAGAAAAGTGATTTCACTCAGCAGGGGACCGGCGGCCACAAGCGTCAGCGCGCCCGCCAGCAAATAGCTGACGACGCCCGCGGCCATGAACCGCAGCGGCATCGAGTCTGTGAGTTTGCGAAATTCGCCCTGCGCGGTCAGGAAAAGGTTTACCGCCACCGCGACCAGCGGCACGGTCATCAGCACCGCGGCGGATTGACTGAGGCTGACCACCCAGGCCGGGAACGGCGCTCCGGCCGGCAGGCCGCCCCAACTGCCGAACAGCGCGAGCGTCCAGAAACCGAAGAGCGCCAGATAATGATTGTGGAGGGGGCGGGCGAGCAGTTTGGGCAGGAAATAAAAGACCGCCGCCAGCGCCACCGGCGCCAGCCACAAGCCGGCGAGGTTGTTTTTGAACCAGCCGTTGACGAGCGCCTGCACGACGCCGCGCACGGGTGCGAACACGAGCAGGAGGTTCGCCGCCGAATAACTCCACGCAAACCAGAGCAGCGCAGCCAGCAGATACCATTGCGACACGTAGAGCGCGCGACCCTGCCGGGCGTGAAACGTGAGCAGCGCGCAGAGGCCGATCAGCGCATAGGCCCAAAATAAAATGGGCGAGGCGGACCGCGGCATTTCCAGCCATTCGTAACCGGTGCTTTCGCCCGCCAGAATGCCGAGCAAACCGATCTTCACGCCGGCGTTCCACAGCAGCGTGGCCGCGATGACCAGCCAAGGCAGTTGCAAGGGCGCGCGACCCAGCCGGCACAGCAGCCATAGCGTGACTCCGAGGGCCGCCTGGGTGGCAAATCCGTAAAGGAACGCGTTCACGCCGGCCGGCTGCACGCGGCCATAGGTCAGCCAGGGACAGGCGGCAAGAAATTCCGGCGCGTGAAGTTTGATCGCCGCCACCAAGGCGAACGCCGCACCGATCAGCAGCCAGGTCAGGGCGCAGAAAAAAAGGAGCAGCACCGGAACGCAACACGAGCGGTCCAGCGCGTCGGTGGCCGCGGCGTCGGCCGGGGCGGCGGGGGAAGATGGCGGCGCGCTCATGAGGTAAGGCGGACGACCGGACCGTTCACTCGAAGGGGTTTGGTTTCTCCGGGGCTTTGGGCGCCGGCGCCGCGGCTTTCAGGGCGCGCGCAATGAGGTTCGAGCGGGCGGCCGCCGGGTTCTGCCATTCCTGCAAGGTCAATTCCATCGCGCGCTGGATGGGCAGGCGCACGATGTCTTTGGCCTTGTCCTGCCAGTCATATTGGGTGAGCAGCGTGGTCTCCTCGGCGCGGAGTTCCTTGAGATTTTTCCGGCGTTCTTCGGCGCGCCCCTGGCCGGCCGGCGCGGGCGTCGTGTAGTGGCGCAGCGCGCCCACGAGCGCGGCCATGATGAGAAAGGCGCCGAGGATGCCGATGACATACGCGGTCAGGCTGATTTTTTCCTGATTGGGAGAAGATTCGTTCATCGCGCGCCTCCGGTTGGGGTTTGGAGTTCACGCTTCAGCGTGCGCCCGGACAAGCTAAAGCTTGAACTCCAAACAACGAGGCCATGGAATTGTTGCCATTGCTTGATCACTTGGCGCCTCCGGTTGGGGTTTGGAGTTCACGCTTCAGCGTGCGCCCGGACAAGCTAAAGCTTGAACTCCAAACAGGTTCATGGAGCGGTGGACGTTGCGGGTTCATTTCGTACCTCCGGTTGAAACGCCTTTGGCCGCCGAGGCCGGCGGCACATACGCATCCAGCGTCTCGGCGATGCGCGGGTCGCGCTGCGGGTAAGGCGGGTGGGCCAGGAAATTCCTCAGGAAAACCTTCGTCAGCAGCCCGCCCATGAACGCCAGCGCGCCGACGGTGGCGTAGTGGAGGTGGAAATTCTCCGGATGCAGCACCGGCATGATGTTGAACGACATGTCCACGAAGTGCATCAGCCACGCCCAGACGAACAGCGGCACGATCAACGCGAGCTTGAGCTTGGCGTCAATGCGGATGATGGCCAGAAACGGCACGAAGAAATGGCCGAAGATGAGGATCTGGCCCAGCGCCCACCAGGTGCCTTTCTCGCGTTGCACGAACCAGAAGGTTTCCTCCGGCATGTTGGCGTTCCAGATGATGAAATATTGCGCGAAGGACACGTAGGCGTAAAACACCGTGAACGCGAACAGGAGCGAGCCGATGAAATAAAGCTGCTTCGCGTGAATCAACCCGCGCAGGTAGCCTTGGCGATCCAATATGATCGTGATGAGATAAACCGTGGCGAGCGTCGTCCACACGCTTTCCGCGAAGTAATAAACGCCATACATGGTCGAGTACCATTGGTGCTCCAGCGCCTTCACCCACATGATCGCGCCCAAGGTGAGCGTGATGGCGTACAGGAAGATGCCGACGCCGGTGTATTGGCGCATGCGGATCGTGCACAGCGCCTCCCCGGTCTGATCCTGCTTGAGCGACCAGTGGCGGAGCCGGTTGGACAGCACGATCCAGACGCCGAAGCAAATCACCGCGATGAGGTAGAACATCGTCGGTGTGAACAGTGGATACTTGGCACGCAGCGCGTGGTCGTGGAGCGGATTGCTCGTCATCCACGGATAAATCTTTGGCGCGAGAATCGCGATGGGAATGAACAGTCCGGCCAGCCAGGGCGCCAGGCAGGCCAGGTGCTCGCAGAACCGGCGGATCGGCACCGACCAACTGGCATCGAACGCGTGGTGCATGAACACCAGGAACAATGACCCGAGGCAGATGCTCAGGAAAAACATGAACGCCAGCAGCCAGGAGAATCCGAACTGCCGCAGGTCCGTGGCCGCGCCGATAAGCGCCAGCGCCCCGCCGAGCCCGATGAGGATGTTGGGCATCTGGCTCCACCGGGCCAGGTCCAGCGGCGGCGGCGTTGAGGAGGAGGTGTGCGCGCTCATAATACTATTTCTTCAGGGCCGCGCGATCCGGCTCCGGCACGTCGTCCAGCGTCCCGAGCCGGCTGCGTTGCAGCGCGCGCAGGTAGGCGATGATGGCCCAGCGGTCGTGGATCTCGACGTTCGCGCCGTATGCGCCCATCAGGTTCTTGCCGTAGGTGATGGTGTTGAAAATTTCGCCGTCGGGCATCTGCGGAACCTTGCGGGTCTTCGCGTCGTGCAGGTCGGCGATGATGGCCATGCCGTATTTTGTGGTGATGCCCTTGCCGTCGCCGGCGGCGCCGTGGCAGGGGGCGCAGTTGATCTGGAAACGTTGCTGGCCGCGCGCGAGCAGTTGCGCGGTCAGCGGCAGCGGCAGGGTTTCGATAAAATTCGTCGTGCCGGGAATGCGTCCCGTGTTGACCGGCGTGTCTTCGTAGGCCGACCCGCGGGCGACGGTGCCGGGCACGTGCGGCTGCGAGCTGAGACCGCTGGGGAAAAAGCTGTTGACCGTTTGTGGGCGCAGCTTGGGCTGGCGATCCATGTCCGGGAACAGTTCGTAGGGCGGCCGGCGGGACATATCACCGCGCTTGCCGAAGACAGCCATCACCACGACCACACAACAAGCGAGGAAAGCGAGAAAATATCTCATGCTATTCCTCCACGACCTCGATGTGCCTGCTGCCGACGGCTTCGAGCAGTTGGCGGGTTTCGGCGGCGGAATACTTCGGGTCGGCACATTCGATCACCACGAAAAACCGGTCGTGCGTGGCCAGGGCGAATTGTTTGTGCTTGAGCAAGGGGTGATGCAGGCGCGGCAGGCGGTTGAGAAACAACATGCCCAGCAACGCGCCGAACGCACCGAACAGAATGGTCAGCTCATACGACGGCGGGAAGGCCGCGAACGGGCTGAACATCGGCTTGCCCCCGACGGGGATCGCGTAATCGTAGGCGTTCATCCACCAGATCATCACCATGCCGGTGGCGTAACCCGTGCAGCCGCCGATGAATGAAAACCAGCCGACCTTGGAATTTTTCAGGCCCATCGCCTGGTCCATCCCGTGCACCGGATAGGGCGTGAAGACGTCCCAGTGCGTGAAGCCGGCCTCGCGCACCTGTCCCGCCGCGTGCAACGTGGCCGCCGGCGTGTCGAACTCGGCGATGACGCCGTAGGGTTTGGAAGTCCCGGCCATCAGGCGTGCTCTCCTTCCCTGGCGCCGCCCAGCGGATGATGCGGGTCGGCCTGCGGCGTGACGCCTTTCACCTCGGCGATGGCGATGAGCGGCACGAACCGCACGAACAGCAGAAAGAACGTGAAGAACAGCCCGAACGTGCCCACGTAAGTCAGCACGTCCACCCACGTCGGCGAATAGTAACCCCAGTTGGACGGCAGGAATTCGCGGTGGAGCGACGTCACCACGATGACGAACCGTTCGAACCACATGCCGATGTTCACGAAGATCGAGAGGATCCAGACAATCAGCAGCTTGGTGCGGACCTTCTTGAACCAGAAAAGCTGCGGCGTGATGACGTTGCAGGAAATCATGATCCAATAACTCCACCAGTACGGGCCGAAGGCGCGGTTGAGAAACGCGTAACGCTCGTACGGGTTGCCGCTGTACCACGCGATGAAGAACTCGGTCGCGTAGGCGTAGCCGACAATCGAGCCGGTGGCCAGCGTCACCTTGCACATCAACTCGATGTGCCGCACGGTGATGATGTCCTGCAGCCCGAGCATCGAGCGCAGCGGGATCAGCAGCGTCAACACCATGCCGAACCCGGAGAACACCGCCCCCGCGACGAAGTAGGGCGGGAAAATCGTCGTGTGCCAGCCGGGCAGTTGCGAGACGGCGAAATCCAGCGACACGATTGAGTGCACCGAGAGCACCAGCGGCGTCGAAAGCCCGGCCAGGATCAGGTAGGCCTTTTCGTAATTGCTCCAGTGCCGGTTGGAGCCGGTCCAGCCCAGCGCGAAGAGGCCATAACCGATTTTGCGCACCTTGCTCCTGGCCCGGTCGCGCATCACCGCCAGGTCGGGGATCAGACCCATGTACCAGAACAGCACCGACACGGTGAAATAGGTCGAGACAGCGAACACATCCCACATGAGCGGCGAACGAAACTGCGGCCAGATGCTGTTGGCGTTGGGCAGCGGGAGCAACCACCAGCCGAACCACACGCGCCCGATGTGAATGACCGGGAACAGCCCGGCGCACATCACGGCGAAAATCGTCATCGCCTCCGCGGCGCGATTGATCGAGGTCCGCCATTTTTGCCGCAGCAGGAAAAGGATGGCCGAAATGAGCGTGCCGGCATGGCCGATGCCGATCCACCAGACGAAGTTGATGATGGCCCAGCCCCACATGACCGGATGGTTCAAGCCCCAGACGCCGACGCCGGTCGAGATCAGGTAAAGGACGAGGCTGAAACACATGCACATCGTCAGGAAGGCGGTGAGGAACGCCGGCCACCACCACTTGGGCGCCTTGCCCTCGGCCACGCCGGCGATGGTGTCGGAAAGCCAGCCGATGCCACGCTGGTTTTTCACCAGCGGCTCGCGCTCCAGTTCCACCGGCGCGGGCGCGATCTTGACGGGCGGCGTGATTGTGGCCTGGCTCATCGGTGCGCTCCTTTCTTCGACTCGTGGGCCGGCGCTCCCGACGCGCCGTGGCCGGCATCTTCCAACTCGTTGCCGGCGGCTTCCCATTCCTTCATGCTCAAGGGCATCTCCTGGTAATCGGGCATCTGCGGGTTGGGATTGCGAATCCGCGCCAGGTAGGTCGTGCGCGGCTTGGTGTTCAGGAAATCGAGCACGTTGTAGTTGCGATCCTGCGCCTTGAGTTTTGAAACTTCGCTGTCCGGGTCGGCGATGTTGCCGAACGCGATGGCTTCGGCCGGGCAGGCCTGCTGACAGGCGGTTTTGAATGTGCCATCCGGCACAGCCACGTCGCCGGTAGCGCCGGCCTTGACCTTCTGCGCGATTTTGGCCTGTTCGATGCGCTGGATGCAGTAAGTGCATTTCTCCATCACGCCCCGCATGCGCACGGTGACGTCCGGGTTTTTCAGCAGCTTGAGCAGGTCCCACTCGTCCTGCGGCCGGCTGCCGCGGTCGGGATCCAGGAACCACCGCTTCAGTTCCCACTCGCCGTCGGTCGCGCTGAGGAGCGGGCTTTCGTAGAGCCGGCTGAGCGGGCGGCGCGTGTAGTCGAAGAAATTAAAACGCCGGACCTTGTACGGGCAATTGTTCGAGCAATACCGCGTGCCGACGCAGCGATTGTACACCATCAGGTTCAAGCCTTCGTCGTCATGCACGGTGGCGTTGACCGGGCAAACGCTCTCGCACGGCGCCGCTTCACAGTGCTGGCAGAGCATCGGTTGATAAGCGATCTGCGGGTCGTGGACCGGTCCGGCGAAATAACGGTCAATGCGGATCCAGGCCATCTCGCGGCCCTTGACCACCTGCTCCTTGCCGACGATGGGAACGTTGTTTTCGCTCTGACAGGCCACGGCGCAAGCGGTGCAGCCGACGCACGTGTTGAGATCAATCGCCATGCCCCACTGGTGCGTGGCGTTTGGCTTGAGCCGGTCGAGCGGGTTCGGGTAAAGCGGCGCGACCACCGGCGGCTGCTCCAGGTTCATGCCCCGGGCAAAATGCGGGTGCTCGCGATACTGCTCGAGGTTGGCCTCGCGCACCACCGGCCGGCCTTCCATCGAGCCGTGCTCCTGCGTGCTGGCCAGCGTATAAAGGCCGCCCAGCTTGGCGAGCCGCGCCCCGGCAGCGACGTGTTCCGCCGCGCTCGTGCGCAGCGTGTACGCGTTGTAGCCCGCCGGTTTGCCGTCGAGCAACCGGCCGATGCGCCCGGTCTTCTCCCGGCCGTAACCGAGCGAGAGCGCCAGAATGTTGTCCGCCAAACCGGGCTGCACCCAGATCGGGCCTTGAATCTTGCGGCCATCGAGTTCGACTTCGACAAGCTGGTTTTTGAACTGGCCTTTGTTGGCTTCCTGCACCGTGCCCAGGCCCAACGCCGTCGCCGTGGCCGGACTGATGAGGACCGCGTTGTCCCAAGTCAGTTTCGTGATCGGGTCGGGCGTCTCCTGCAACCAGCCGTTGTTGTTGAACCGGCCGTCGTCCACGCTGTGGCTGCGGTGAAAAACCACTTCGAGCTTTTCCGGCGAAGGAGCCGGCAGCGCCTTCGCTGCGGCGACGGCCATGGCCACCGCGCTCCAATCCATCCGCACCGACGCCGGCGAGGTCGCGCTGTTCGTCGAAAAGCCGTCGTGCAAAAATTTCTTCCACGCATCGTCGCCCGCGCCACCGAGGCCGCGAAACGTTTCCCGCGTGATGTCGTAGGGGCCGGTTTTGTCATGGCCGGCAATCCGCGCGAGCACTTCCAACTCGGTCAACCCGCCGAACAACGGCTCGATGAGCGGCTGGACGGGGACGAGCGTGCCGTCGGAGGTGCGGGCGTCGCCCCAGGCTTCGAGGTAATGGGCCGCGGGCAGGTGCCAGCCGTGGGCGGGGAACGATTCGTCCTCGTAGTAGCCGAGCCGCACCACGGTCTTCGCCTTTGCCTGGGCCGTCGCCCAATTCAAATCGGCCGGCGCGTTGTAAACCGGATTGCCGCCCAGCACAACCAGCGTCTCCACCTGGCCGGCATCAAGCGCCCGGGCCAGTTCGGCAATCGTTCCTTCATTCACCTTGGGCGAAGGAAGGCAGACGACGGTTTTACCGACGTTGCCCAATGCGGCGTTGAGCGCGTTGGCGATCAGATGCGCCGCCAGCGGCTGGCGATGGCCGGCGAGCACGAGGCTCTTGCCGCGGCTGGCCAGCAGGTCCTTCGCGCATTCCGCAATCCATTTTTCGTGGGCGTCGGCCGCTTCGGCCAGCGGTTGCAGAGCGGAAATCAGTTCGGCGCGGCCCGCAGGCTTCAGGATTTCGATGGCGAGGCGCGCCGCGACGGCGAGCACCTGGCTGGTGGGAACGCGCAGGCGATGATCGGCGTTGGCTCCGGTGAGACTGAAGAGGCCCTCGACCGCGTAAAGGCGGCTCATGGCATCGCCCGGCTTCGCGACCCGCCGGCTTTTGGCGAAACGGCGGACGTTGAGATAGGTGTTTTCCTCGGTGCCGATGAAATCCGCGTCGAGCGAAACAATCACCTTCGCCTCGTCCAGCTTGCAGTAGGGCGCGACGGATTGGCCGAACGCGAGCGACGCCGCCTGGCGATGGATGTCGAAATCCACCGGCTCATACACGTGCCAGCGGGCCTTGGGAAATTTTTCCGCGATCAGCTTTTGCAGCCGGGCGCGCGAAGGCGAACTGCTCCGCTCAACCAGAAAACTCAACCCCTGGCCGCCGTTGGCGCGCGCCTGCTTCGCGAGGTCCGCCAGGAAATCCAGCGCCTCCTCACGCCGGGCGGAGTTGCCATTTTTGGCGAAACGGATGGCGCGGTCCGGATCGTAGAGGTTCAGCAACGAAGCCTGCGCGAACTGGTCGGTCGCGCCGTTGCTGTCCGGATGCTGCGGGTTGCCTTCGATTTTGGTCGGCCGCCCGTCGTGCGATTTGACCACCAGCGGAATGGCGCTGCCGCGCGTCGGCATGGCGGTCGCGTAAAAGCGGGCGACGCCGTGGACGTAGTCCTCCGGCATCCGGGCGAACGGCATGATGTTTTCCTCCGGCCGGCGGCAGCCGGTCAGGCCCAGGCCCGCCAGGAGGAACGACGCGGACATGATCTTGACGAAATGCCGGCGCGTCACCGGATCGGCCAACTCGGAGGCGCCGGCGGGAAACTCGCGTTCGACCCATTGACGGAACTCCGGCGTGTCCGCCAGTTGGTCCAGGCTGCGCCAGTAGGGGCGGCCGGTTTGCGGCTCGGGGCAAGTTGGTGGAATTGTCTTCATTCGTGAGACCGCTTCAATCCGAATGACCAATGACTAATGACCAATGACCAATCAATGACGAAGCACGAATAACAAAACAGCCAGGCGAGTACGAAACCATAATGGATTTCGGGCTTCTTTCGGAATTCAGGTTTCGGTTTTCTTTCGTCATTTTGAAATTCGTCATTCGTCATTGCCTGTTCATCGGTGACACGCAGAGCAATGCTCCGAGGCGTGGACATTCCAGTCCTTCACTGCCTTCGATCCCCAATCCTTGGGCAGGTGCGCGTGTGGGTCCCAGTCCAGGTCAGTGATCTTGTCGGGCGGGCGCAGCTTTGCCGCCGGATCGCGGTGGCACTCCAGGCAAAAAGTCATGCTCAGGGGCTTGGCATGATAGACCTCATCCATTTTGTGGATCGGGCCGTGACATTCGACGCAACTGACGCCGCGATTCACATGGACGGAGTGATTGAAATAAACGAAGTCCGGCACGCGATGAATTTGCACCCACGGAATCGGCTTGCCGGTCGCGGC
>CAZIFU010000072.1:0-3307 GCA_964539075.1 uncultured Verrucomicrobiota bacterium
CCGATCCAAGAACTGTGGGTGGCGCTCGCCGGGCCGGCAGTCAACGTCGTCATCGCGGCCGGGCTGTTCGGCTGGCTGTTGTTTACCAACACGCTGCGGCCGGTCGGCGAGTTGACGGTGACGGCTGGGCCGTTCCTCGAACGGTTGCTGGTGACGAATCTGTTCCTCGTCGGCTTCAACCTCATTCCCGCGTTTCCGATGGATGGCGGCCGGGTGCTGCGGGCGTTGCTGGCGATGCGGCTCGAATACACCCGCGCCACGAGCATCGCCGCTGGGATCGGTCAAGGCTTGGCGTTGCTGTTCGGGTTGTGGGGGCTGTTTGGCAATCCGATGCTGCTGTTCATCGCGTTGTTTGTCTGGATCGGCGCGGCGCAGGAAGCCAGCATGGTCCAGATGAAATCCGCGCTGGCCGGCATCCCCGTCCGCCGCACGATGCTGACAGATTTCAAGACGCTGGCCCCGGCCGACCCGCTTGCGCGTGCCATGGAACTCATCCTGCAAGGCTCGCAACCGGATTTCCCGGTGGTGGCCGACGGCGCGGTGGCCGGCATCCTCACCCGCGCCGACCTGCTCCCGGCGCTCGCCCAGCAACCGCCAACCACCCCGGTCAGCGCCGTGATGCAACGCGAGTTCCTGTCCGTCGAAGCCGGCGAAATGCTGGAGACCGTTTTTGCCCGACTGCAAGAATACCAATGCCACACCGTGCCGGTCACCCGCGGCGGCGCGCTGGTCGGATTGGTTACGTCCGAGAACATTGGCGAATTCCTGATGATCCAAGCCGCCCTCCACCAACGCAGCGCCCAAATCATCCCCCCATCCCCAGCCTGATCCCGGCCCAGCGTTCGCGCTACTGTGACCGGATGAGGGGGAGCAACTCGGCGATGTTGACCTTGGAGGCTTCCTGCTCGGTCTGGTTCATGCCGGGGTCTCCCGTCGCAACAACCGGAGGATGGTGGCCACCGACGCCGCCAGCATCAGCGTAATCAACACCGCCGCCACCAGCTTGTCCGTGTTGCCTTGGGCGACGGCGAGCCAGCCGACGGTGGCGCGCCACGTGAAGATCAACGTCAGGAAGCCGGTCAATCCCAGCGCCACCTTCCCGGCCCAAGTCGCGCCCCGCAGCCGCAGCCAGCCGCAGAGAATGGAGAGGCTGCCGAACAAGCCGCCCGACATCAGGGCGGTTTTCGCCTTCTCCGGGTTCGAGAGATACCCGGTCAGCCCGATCAAAATCAGAAACACACCGTAGCCGATCAACCATTTGCCATGTTGCAGTTTCATTCTTTCACCTCCGCGTGAGTATAAGCCGGCCCGCGCGAGCGGCAATGGATTAACTGGACGAGGCCGGAAGGAGTGCACGCTCACCGCCGAGCCATGGCGACCGCGCCCGCCACCGCCGCCGCCGCTCAGAACACGAACCGTAGGCCGCAGACCAGGATGAGTTCCGTGGCGGCGCGGTGGGCGATGTCACGCCACACCGGCACCTGCACCGAAAGCTCCAGCGCCCAGCGCCACGCTTCGTACATGACTCCCGGTGAGAGCCGCAGTTCGTTGTCGCCGTTGGTCTCATAGTAGCCGTTCAGTTCCAGCACCGCGTACCAAGCCCCTGCAGTCTCGACCGTGTATGCGGCCGGGGCGAGGCGATACAGGTAGGCCGCGTCGTAGCGCAGCAGGTCGGCGCGGCTTTCGCCCGGCAGAATCGGTTCGTCGCTGCCGTTCGTGGTGAAGGTATACTGCAGGGCCGCGTTGATGCCGTTGCGCCCGGCGATCCGCGTGTAGGCCAGGCCGACGATTGGGTTGAACGAATTGCTGGTGAACGGGTCATCGCCGCTGGGAATGTCCACGCCGCCGGTCAGGGCCAGCCGCTGCGTGTCGAGCGCCGACGTGTCGTGTTTCCAGAAGCGCCATTTGCCCAAGATGGTCACGTCGCCCACGCCCAGGTCAGTGCCGCCGCCCTCGCGCGCGTCGCGGTCGCGCAACCGCACCGGGACGCGCAGGCTCAACGACACGTCGCGCACCAGCCCCCAGTTCAGGTTGTTGAACAGACCGTAGTCGCGGATGCGGCCCTGCCGCTGCTCGGGGCCGTGCTCGAGTTTCAGGCTTTCGAAGCGGAACTGCTCTTCGAGGAGGAACGTGCCCGGCGAGGGCACCGTGGCCGCGTTCGAGGCGTTGATCGGCTGCTGGGCGCGGGACGCCGTTGCACCCGCCAACGCGACGCCGATTGCCAGCAGAAGCAGCGGCTTCACGGCTTTTCGATCCGGTCGAGCGTGAAGCCACTGTCCTCGACAGCTTGGGACAGTTGCCGCGCAGTTGGCCGTTGCTCGCCGACGAGCGTCACCTTGACCTTGCCGCTGCCCAAGTCGCTGGTGACCCTGCTCACGCCTGGCAAACGGCGAAGCTGCTTGTCGATGCCGCTGGCGCAGAGCGGGCAGCTCATGCCCTTCACGTGCAACGTGGCGGTGTCGGTTTTGATCGGCTGATCGTCGCCGGCGACGACCGCGCCGCGCGGCCCGGCGCTTTGGCAGCCGACCGAAACCAGCAGTGCGGCCAACAAGACAATGCCACAAACCCGATTCTTCACGGCAGCCTTCCGGTGCGTAGCACCATGAGCAGCATTTCCATCCAAATGATCTTCTTCATTCTCTTACCTCGGGCTGACTATATGCAGATAAGCTCCCGTGACAAATCACAATTATGCCGGTGTCTTGGCGGGCGGGTGTTGCGGGCGTTACCGGCGATGCGGCGGGAATACACCAGCACTACCGGCATTGCGGCCGGTATCGGTCCGGGCGTGGCACAGGAGGTCACCATGGTCCAGATCAAGTCCGCACTGGCCGGCATCCTGACGGGCGCCGCCGGCGTTGGCACAGTCCAGCGCCTGATTGACCGGCGACGGCTATTTGGAGTGGCGCACGCGTTTCACGCGCTGTACGAGGCGGTCCTTGCGACGACGCCAATTCTGCAGCTTGATTGCCGCAACTTCGGAATCCAACCGGGCGAACAGCCAATACGCCGCACGCTGCTGCAGGCGCTCCCACCACGAGCGGCGATGCCGGAGTGCGTCGAGCGTGATCGGAAGAGCGCGCTGGGTCACATCAGCTTCGAACTGCTGGCGCGCGGTCGCGGCCAAGGCGGCGTCCTGGATGCGTAGCATGATCTCGAAGTTGATGCGCAGACTACGCGGGTCGAGATTCGACGAGCCGACAAAGACAATCTCGTCCACGACGATCACCTTCGCGTGCAACACCTGCGGCTGGTATTCCCAAATCTCGACGCCGCTATTCAATAACCGCCGGTAAAGCGAACGCGA
>CAZIFU010000073.1:0-13142 GCA_964539075.1 uncultured Verrucomicrobiota bacterium
TAGATGCGGCCTTTGTAGGGGGCGAGCATCTCGACGAGGCAGCGCACGACGCAGGACGGGGTGTAGAACTGGCCGCCGTTCTTGCCCTCGGCGCTGGCGAAGCGGGTGAGGAAATACTCGTAAACGCGGCCGAGCAGATCGACGGAGCGGTGGGTCTTCTCGCCCTCGCTGGCGGCGGTGAGTTCGATGGTGGCGATGACGTCGATGAGTTCGCCGAGGCGCTGTTTGTCGAGGCCGGGGCGGGCGTAGTCCTTGGGGAGGACGCCTTTGAGGCGCGGGTTGTCGCGCTCGATGGCGACCATGGCGTCGTCCACGGTCTTGCCGATGGTGGGCTGCTTGGCGCTGGCCTGGAGGTGGGACCAGCGGGCATCGGCGGGCACCCAGAAGACGTTCTCGGCTTTGTATTCGTCGGGGTCTTCGGCATTGGCCCCGGCGTAGTCGCCCTGGCCGGCGAGGAGCTTGGCGCGGTGTTCCTCGAAGGTGTCGGAGATGTATTTGAGGAAGATGAGGCCGAGGAGTCCTTCCGGACGGGCACCATTGAAATCACCTTCTGCAAAATGGGGTGCAGGCACTGCCCGCTCGGCGGTGAGGTCCTTCCGGACGGGCACGCTGGCCTCGAAGCCGATGGTGGCGGTGGAGGCGTTCGCGCCGGGGGCGGTGGATTTAGTGCGGGCCATGGTTAGAGAGTAGCAGTCGTGGAATTGTTTAGGTAGTCTTCGACACTCGCACTTGGGGCTTCGCACTTTCCCACGCCGCCGTTGCGCCCGGCGTTGCCCATGAGCGGCATGAAGCTTCGACACTTCACCCCAACCCGCTCCCCTTGCGAAGCGGAGAGGGAGGAGACGTGCGCGGCGTTGTCGGTGTCCTTTTCGGAAGGGGCGATCCAGTGCATGGCCCATTATTATCGGTTTCACGCCTTCACGTAAAGCTCGCTCCCCTTTTCCGCAAACTCGCGGGACTTTTCTTCCATCCCATTTCTCAACGCCTCTGCTTCGGCGATGCCCAACTCCGCCGCATGCTTTCGCGCGTCCTCGGTGACCGTCATGGAATAGAAGCGCATAAATCTCATCGACGCTCGCCAGCGTTCTCGCGACTTGATTTGAACGCGATTACAGCCGAATATCACCCGCCATGAACACCAATCCCAACCTCACCCAACGTCCGCCGCGCAGTCCGCGCGTGCGCCTCGGCGGCTACGTCCTTCTCGCGCGCATCCTTGACAAAGGCCGCGCCGGGCTGGCCGGCACCGCTGGCGAATACAAATACAACAACCCAATCGACCGGCACTGGTTCCGGTTCACCGGCATCACGCCCGAGGCGCTGAAGGCGGAACTCGCCAAAGGCAAGGGCGACGGCGAAATCCTGGCCTGGGTGCAGGAAAACGCGCTGCACAAGCGCGAGGCGTGGGAGATTCAGCACTGGAGTGCCTTCCACAGCGAGCGCGGCCCGGACGGTGATGTGGAAACGCTGGAGTTCTTCGCCGAGCGCGTCGGTGGGTTGAGCAAGACCCGCGAAGACGTGAACACCTGGTTCGATTACCTCGACCTTGATGATCACGTCACCTTCGGTGGCAAGGCGTAAGCCGCATTGCGCCGCGAAATTCAAACTCCAGTCTTATGGCCGGCCGCTACCTGGAAACCTACTTCACGCCCGAAGTGCTCGACGCGCAGGCGCATTATTACGGGTGCTCGCAAATCATCCCTCCGCAACCGGAGCGCGAGCCGCTTAACGCGGAGGAAGCGGAGTTCATCGCGCGCCGTGACAGTTTTTACATGGCCACGGTGACGAGCGCTGGCTGGCCGTACCTGCAACATCGCGGCGGCCCGGCGGGATTCTTGAAAGTGCTCGACCCGCAGACACTGGGTTTCGCCGACTTCAAAGGCAACCGCCAGCTTGTGAGCACGGGCAACCTGGCGGCGAGCGATCGCGTGTCGCTGTTTCTGATGGATTATCCGCGCCGTAAACGTCTGAAAATCCTTGGCCACGCCCGCATCCTCGACGCCCGTGAGCACCGCGACCTCGCGGATCAACTGACGCCCACGCCCGACCTGCGCGGAAAAGTCGAGCGCCTGTTTCTGATCAACGTGGTCAGCTTCGACTGGAACTGCCCGCAATACATCACACCCCGCTACACCGTCGCCGAAGTGGAAGAGGCCGTCGCGCCGCTGAAGCAACGCATCGCCGAACTGGAAGCCCAACTGAAAGGCAGACGATGATCGTCGCCCCCGGCGGAATTCGAACCGCGCCTTGCTCAACGCGTTGTCGCTGCCCGCTGCACGATTGCGATACCCAATTTTCCGCTGCCTTCGATGAGTCTTTCCGAACCGCGGGGATCCAACCCATTCTTCTGCCGCCGCGCGGCCCCAACTTGAACGCGCATGGGGAGCGGTGGAATCGGCCAGAGAAAGAGAAGCGCCTGTCGAGAATGATCTTAATATTTGGCGAGGCCTCGCTCCGGCATGTGCTTTTGAATTACGTTGAGCATGATCACAGCGAAAGGAACCAGCAAGGGCAGGGGAATGTGATCCTCTTTCCCACGCCCGCCGACCGGATCGGCAAGTCCTCTGGCGGGCTGCAAACAGGTGAGCGCCTCGGAGGGCGGCTGAAATTCCACCATCGCGAGGCCGCATGATTTTTTTTACCATACGGGGTTGGAAAACTCCCCGCCCGGCTGGTGGGGCGGGGCTCCGGGCGAGCCGAATCCTTTCCGGCCCGGACGCTGGAGGCCCGGCAGGAGCCTCGCCTCACCCACAATGGAACGTTTTCAGACCGGCTACAAGGAGACTCGTACGCGGGTGGCTCGGGACATTGAAGCGGCGTGAAGGACGCGCTCCGGTGCTCACGCGAAGCTGGAATTTCGCGCTCCTCTTCGTATTGTTCGCTTTCACAGGGAGCGCCTTCACGCTGACTGCATTGGCCGCCACGGCCGCGAAGCCCAACGTCGTCCTCATCCTCGCCGACGACCTCGGCTGGACGGACCTCGGCTGTTTCGGCAGCGATTTCCACGAGACGCCAGACATTGACCGGCTCGCGAAGGACGGGATGAAGTTCACGCAGAATTACTCCGCCTGCACCGTCTGCTCGCCGACGCGCGCGGCGTTGATGACCGGCAAGTATCCGGCGCGATTGCACATCACGGACTGGATTCCCGGCCAGATGCCGGACAATCCGAAACTGCTCGTTCCAGACTGGACGAAATTTCTGCCGCTGGAGGAAGCCACCATCGCTGATGCGTTCAAGTCTGCCGGCTACACGACGGCGAGCATCGGCAAGTGGCACCTCGGCACGGAAGAGTATTACCCGGAGAAACACGGCTTCGACCTCAACATCGCCGGCACCGACAAGGCGCAACCGACGACTTACTTCGCGCCGTGGAAAATTCCGACGCTGACCGAGGGCAGGGACGGCGAGTATCTGACCGACCGCCTGGGCGAGGAGGCGGTGAAGTTCATCGAGCGTTCCAGGGACAAGCCGTTTTTCCTCTACCTGCCGCACTTTGCCGTGCATCTGCCGGTGCAAGGACGCGCCGATCTCGTGGCAAAATACAAACGCAAACTCAAGCCCGGCCTCACGCATACCAACGCCGCCTACGCCGCCATGGTGGAGAGCCTGGACGAATCCGTGGGCCGCATCCGCGCAAAATTATCGGAACTCAAGCTTGCCGACCGCACCATCGTCATCTTCACCTCAGACAACGGCGGGCGCATCCCGACCACGTCCAACAAGCCGCTGCGCTACGGCAAAGCCTCCGCCTATGAAGGCGGCGTGCGCGTGCCGCTGATCGTCCATTGGCCGGGCGTGACCAAACCGGGTAGCCTGTCGGACGCGCCGGTCATCAGCATGGATTTTTTCCCGACGCTGCTGGAGATGTGCGGGTTCGGAGTCCCGTCCCGCGCGGTGCGGGACGGGACTTCGAACCTTGATGGCGTGAGCCTCGTGCCGTTGCTGCGCGGCACAGGCACGCTGCGGCGCGACGCGCTCTTCTGGCACTACCCGCATCATCAGCATTACCAACTCGGCGGCGCTACTCCCTACGGCGCGATTCGTTCGGGCGACTTGAAACTCGTCGAGTTCTTCAACGACATGCACGTGGAGCTTTACAACATCCGCGAAGACCTCGGCGAGCAGCATGACCTGGCCGAAACGATGCCGAAGAAGGCCGGGGAACTCCGCGCCCGGCTGCATGCCTGGCGCAACGAAGTCGGCGCGCAGATGCCGGCGCCCAATCCAAAATACGACCCGGCCAGACCCGAATACAACCCGCCGCCTCCGCCGGTGAAGAAGAAGAGCGGCAAGTAATTTGGAAAACACAGTTCGCCTGGCTGACGGTGATGGGGTTGGCTCAGCAGGCCGCCGGAAACAGCCGTCAGCCCGGGGCGCATCTCACGGGCTTGTTGCCCAAATCTGTTTTTCGGAGGGACGAGCTACGCGAGTCCCAAACTTCTTCCACTTTGCCGAGGAAATCGGAGACTCGCGTAGCTCGTCCCTCCGAACATAACGCCTGCGGCGATTTGGGCAACACGCCCTCACTTTCTTGCAACTGCGGTCCACTTTGCCCGCCGAGTCCCGCCGGGACGACCGACCATAGCCCAGTGCTTCAGCACTGGGTGGGTGGGCGGGCGGAGCTAGTCCTGTCAGGGACGGCAGAGGTGACCCTATTTTTCAGCCGTCCCTGGCGGGACTCGCCCGCCCAACGGCCCCAACCCAGCACTAAAGTGCTGGGCTATTTTCAGCGGGACCGGGGCCGAGGTCATCGGCACCCCGGGTCAGCACCCTTCGTTAGACGTTTTGATCGTTTGCAAGAAACTGTGATGTGCCCTCGGCCCATTTTGCCGCAATCGGGGCTTGCCCGCTCCAAGTCGGTACGATATTCTTCCCCAACGCCATCGATGGAAGCTTGAGGACTCGATTCATGGCCTTGGGCACAGGTTCCGACGGTGAATAAAGACGCCTTTGCGGGCGTTAAACTACGAGAACAATTGACCTGCCTATGAACAGCACCCGCCCCTTGATCAATCGCCGCTTCTTTCTTCGTTCCGCCGGGGTGACGCTGGCGTTGCCGCTCCTCGAATCACTGTCGCGCCGCGTTCTGGGCGCGGGACTTGCCGTGGGCAGCCAGGCCGGCGCGGCGGTCGGCGCCGTGCGGCCCAAGCGCATGGTGTGCATCGGCAACATGCTCGGGTTCTATCAACCGGAGTTTTTCCCGAAGAAAACCGGCCGCAACTATGACCTGCCGTCGCTGCTGCAACCGATGGCGCCGCAGCAGAACGACTTCACCCTGTACTCCGGGCTGGATCACGGCGTGAGGGGCGGTCACTTCGCCATTCATGCCTTCCTCAGTGGCGTGCGTTCCGTGGACGCGAAGGGCATGCCCGAAGGCAACATCAGTCTGGATCAACGCGCCGCGGAGACGATCGGTGGCGCGACACGTTTCCCGTCGTTGACCATCGGTTCCGAAGATGGTTTGCACGGCGGCTGCCTGATGTGCTGGACCCGCAGTGGCACGCGCGTGCCCCCGATTCCCGGGCCGAAGGAATTGTTCCGCAAACTTTTCATCACCGACAGCGACAGCGAACGCGAGCGCGGCAAAGACCGCTTCAATCTCCAAGGATCGATCCTCGATGCGGTTCAGGGCGACGCGAAATCGCTCGAACGCCAGCTCGGCAAACGCGATCAGGAAAAGCTGGACGAGTATTTCACCTCGGTGCGCGACGTGGAACGCCAGCTCGAACTGGGCAAGCAATGGTCCGATGTGCCGAAACCCAAGCCTGGCATGGCGGAGCCGGCCAACACCGGTTTCGTTTCGGATCTGCCGGTGCTCTACGACATGATCGCCCTCGCCCTGCAAACCGACTCGACGCGCATTGCGACGCTGGAGATCGCCGGGGGCTTCGAATCCTCGGCCTTTGGGCTGCGAAAGGATTACCACGCGCTGTCGCACCACGGGCAGGTGAAGGAGAACATTGATGGCCTGCTGAAGCTGGAAAAATATCAGATGGAACAGTTCGCGCGGTTCCTGGGCAAGCTCAAGTCCATCGAGGACGGCGACGGGAAACTGCTGGATCACACGATGGTGCTTTTCGGCAGCGGCATGGGCAATGCCAACGCGCACACGAACAACAACCTGCCGATGATCTTCGCCGGCGGCGGCTTCAAGCACGGCGAGCACAAGTCGTATCCCGCCAGCGGCCTGGGCCGGCAACCGTTGTGCAATCTCTATCTCGCCATGCTGCGCCGTTTCGGCGTCGAGACGGATCGGTTCGGCATCAGCACCGGAACACTCACGGGGCTGGCCTGAACGGGGAGCGACGAATTCCAGCCTCCGAATGTCGAAGCAAATCCGAATGTCGAACACCGAACGGGCGCACACGGAGGGCGCGTTGCCTAAAACTGTCTTTCGGAGGGACGAGCTACGCGAGTCCCAAACTTCCTGCCCGTTTAAGAGGAAAACAGGGACTCGCGTAGCTTGTCCCTCCGAACAAAACGCCTTACGGCGATTAGGGCAACGCACGCCGGGCACTGCCCCCGTTTGGAGTTCCGCCTTCAGGCGGCTCGGGGTCATTCTCGCGCCTGGCCGCGTGAGCGCGGAACTCCGAACGGCAAGCCCGCTCGCTTCGGTGGCAGTGCGCGGATGCGCCCACACCGGATTGCGCCGTCTGTTTGATCTTTGCCCGGTTCTCGGTTCGCTGGCTCTGGTTCTGATGCTGCTGGTTCGGACCGGTGCCGCGGCCGGGAGCCAGCCCGCGGCGATTCAAACCTTCCTCGGCACGTATTGCACCGAGTGCCATGGCGCCGAGAAGCAGAAGGGCGAACGGCGCTTCGATCAATTGGCTCTGCCGATCAGCCAGGTGGACACGCTGATCGAGCTGCAGGACATCATTGACCAGCTCAACCTCGGCGAGATGCCGCCGAAGAAGGCGAAGCAGCCCGACGCGCGCGAAGCCCGCGAGATCGTGGCCTCGCTCACGCAACTGGTCGCTGACGGTCAAGCGAAACTCGTCAGCACGGGTGGCCAGACGGTGCTGCGCCGGCTCAATCGCCGGGAATACATCAACACCGTCAGCGATCTCTTCGCGTTGAACATGGCGATGTTCGATCCCACCACGAAGTTTCCCCGCGACCAGATGGTGCTGCACATGGACAACGTCGGCGACGCGCTGAAGACGTCCGGTTACCTGCTCGCGCAGTATCTCGACGCCGCGGACCAGGTGGTCGAGAAGGCGTTCCGGACCACCGAACGTCCGCGCGAGCAGACGTGGCGGTTCACCGGGAATTTCGTGCAGCAGCCGGAACTGCGCGCGCACGGGGAGATTTTCCAGTTTCGCTACCTGTGCCTTTACGAGAATGCCAACTCGAGCCAGCCCGAGGGTGCGTATGGGCCGCTGCTCGAATTCAAGCAGGGCGTGCCCGTGGACGGCTGGTATGAGATCAAGGTCCGGGCGGAGGCGAAGCACCGGGACACCCCGTATGATCCCCAGATTTTTGGAATGGACTTCGCCACGCCCTTCCGGCTGGCCGTGGTGCCGGGCAACGCGAAAATCGGTTCGTTGCATCTGCCGCAGCCGATCGAACCGCAGTTGGGGGAAGTGGTCGTCAAGGACAACGTGCCCGAATGGTACACCTTTAACGTCTGGCTGGATGCCGGCTACACGCCACGCTTCACTTTTCCCAACGGCATGATCAGCGTGCGCAATTCCTACGCGCAGATTTTTAACCGGTATCGCTCCTCGTTCCCGGAAAGGACGGGCCGCGGCGGGATCGTGGCGAATCGCATCGCGGTGATCCAGGACGGCCAACTGCCGCACATCCGCATTCACGAGGTTCAAATTCGCGGGCCGATCGTCGAGCAATGGCCGCCGGCCAGCCAGCAGGCGGTCCTTGGCAACCGCCCTTTCACGCCCGGGCGCACCCGCGACATTCTGGAGAACTTCGCCAGCCGCACCTATCGGCGCCCCGCGCGCGCCGATGAAGTGGACCGCTTGATGGCGGTGGCGGAAAGCCGCGTGCGGCAGGGACATTCACCCTTCGAGGCGTTGAAGGACGGACTCAAGGCCGCGCTCTGCTCGCCGGCGTTTCTGTACCTGGCGGAGCCGGAAGCAATCGATCCAAAAGACCGCAGCCTGCCCGCCCACGCGCTCGCCTCGCGGCTGTCCTATTTTCTCTGGTCCACCATGCCCGACGCCGAACTCCTGCGCCTCGGGCAAACCGGCGCGCTGACCCAGCCCGACGTGCTGGTCGCGCAAACGCGCCGGCTGCTCGCCAGCCCGCGGTCGGAAGCGTTCGTCACGGGTTTTCTCGACAGTTGGCTGAACCTGCGCAGCCTCGGCGACATGGCTCCGGATCGGGGCGGCTTCCTGCGCTATTACGCACAAAACCTGCAGCCCGCCATGAAGCGTGAGACCCAACTTTTCACGCGACACTTGATGGATCAGAATGCAAGCATCGTTCAATTCCTCGACTCGGATTACACGTTCGCCAACCGTCCCCTCGCCCGGCTCTACGGCATGGAGGACGCCGTCAGCGCCGCCGACGGCCACGAGTTTCACAAGATCAAATTCAACACGCCCCAGCGCGGCGGCCTGCTCGGCCAGGGCAGCGTGTTGACCGTCAGCGCCAACGGAGTCGAGACCTCGCCGGTGACGCGCGGCGTCTGGCTGCTGGAAAACATTCTCGGCACCCCGCCCCCGCCGCCGCCCGACAATGTGCCGCCGATCGATCCCGACGTTCGCGGTGCAACTTCCATGCGCGAGATTCTCACGAAGCACCGCGACAACCCCGCCTGCTACGAGTGCCACAAGAAAATCGATCCGCTGGGATTCGCGCTGGAGAGTTTCGACCCCATCGGTGCCTGGCGCAGCCGTTACGAAAAAGGAGCGCCCATTGATACCTCCGGTGAGCTGCCCGGCGGGCAGACATTCAAAGATGTGGCAGACCTGAAGAAAATTCTCGTCGAGCGCAAGGATCAGTTCGCCCGGATGCTGACGGAGCGGTTGCTGGGCTACGCCTGTGGCCGGCGGATCGAACCGCTGGATCGGCTGGAGGTGAATCGCATCGTGAAGGAACTCGCCGGCCGCGGCTACGGGTTCAAGGATCTCCTCGAGCTGGTGGCCCTCAGCAAGGTCTTCCAGTCCAAATGAACGCCGGGCCGGCATGAGGGCGCATCTGGACATCATGGGTGCGCGCGAAACTGAAGGGACTCGCGAGGGTGGGGCGAGACTCCGTCGAGCCGTGTCGGTGTGTCGGTCACTCGGCTCGACGGAGTCTTGCCCCACCCCAGCCGGTTTCGACTTCCCAGGATGAAAAAATGCGCTTCCGGCATGAGGCACCACCGCGATTGCCTTCGTTGCATCGTTCTGACGTCCGCCAGTGTCACCCTGCTCGCTTCGCTGCCCGTCCGCTCGGAGTCATTGAACTGGGCGAAACTCCCGTCCCTCCCCGACCCTGAAGAGTTCGCCGGGCCGTTCGCGGGCGTCAGCGGCGGCGCGCTGCTCGTGGCGGGCGCGCACGGCGGCTCATTTTTTCTCTTCAGCGGCGCGGCGCTGAAGGCCGGGCCGGATGGCAAGCCGGTGCGTGAGTGGCTCCGCGACGTGCCCGCCTGCGACCCGAAAACTGACCAGTGGCAACGGCTCGGCGAAGTGCTGATGTCGCTGGTCACCACTCCTGCGATTGGATGGAATGGTCGTATCGTCATCCCCGGCGGCGAGGTGCGGCCCGGTGTGCGTTCCACCGAAGTGTGGTCAACACCACTCTGGTAGCAGCCGACGTCAGTCGGCTCAAATTTCATGACCTCAACAAATCAACCCGAAGAAAGTCGGAGCCTCCTTACGTCGGCTGCTACCCATAACGTGATGCGCACCGCGTGGCTCATCGTCGCGCTGCTTTGGCCCGTCGCGCTGCTCAACTATCTTGACCGGCAGATGCTCGCGGCGATGAAATTCTCCGTGATGACCGACATCCCCAGCATCGGCTCCGAGGCCAACTGGGGTTTTCTGCCCGCGGTGTTCAAATGGGTTTACGCCATCCTGAGTCCCGTCGGTGGCTACCTGGCCGACCGGTACAGCCGCCGCCGGGTGATCGCAGTCAGCCTCTTCGTGTGGTCGGCGGTCACCTGGGCCACCGGCCACATGCACACCTTTGATCAACTGCTCGTGACGCGCGCGCTCATGGGCATCAGCGAGGCGTGTTACATCCCGGCGGCCCTCGCGCTGATCGCGGATTTCCATCTCGGCCCCACCCGCTCGCGCGCGATCGGTCTCCATCAAATGGCGATCTACGTCGGCGTGATGATCGGGGGCTTCAGCGGTTACGTGGCGGACAACCCGGACCTCGGCTGGCGTGTCGCGTTCAGCAGCGCGGGCGTCGTGGGCGTGATCTATGCCGTGCCGCTGATGTTCTGGTTGCGCAAACACAACCCGCCGCCGGCCGCCGCACGGCACGAGTTGAAGCCCTCACCCGTCACGGCGCTGCGCGAACTCCTCACCAACGGTTCGTTCATCCTGCTGGTGCTCTATTTCACCCTGCCGGCGCTGGCGGGCTGGGTGGTGAAAGACTGGATGCCGGCGATCCTCAAACAGCAGTTTAACATCGGCCAGGGCAAGGCCGGCGTGTCCGCGACGCTCTTCGTAAACATTGCCGCGCTCGTCGGCGTGCTCGTGGGCGGCTGGCTGGCGGATGGATGGATGCGGCGCTCCGAACGCGGACGCATCTTCGTCAGCGCGCTGGGCATGGGCCTGATCATTCCGGCGCTCTTCGGCGTGGGCAACGCCGGCACGCTCGCCGTGGCCGTCGCGTTCCTGATGCTTTTTGGCCTCGGCTGGGGTTTCTTCGACTGCAACAACATGCCCATCCTCTGCCAGATTGTGCGGCCCGACTTGCGCGCCACCGGCTACGGCATCATGAACCTGGTCAGCATCAGTTGCGGCGGCTTCGCCGATTGGGGCTTCGGCACCCTGCGCGACCGGGGCGTGCCGCTGAACGTCACTTTCGGCGTCTTCGCCAGCGCCGCGGTCATCTCCGTTGTGCTCGTGTTGTTGATTCGGCCGAGGCAGGTAAGTAACCAGTAATCAGTAATCAGTATTCAGTGATCAGTAATCGGTAATCGGTGATCAGTTTTAAGTGACACGACGGCTATAAACCAACACCCTCCTCACCGAATTGAACTGCTTGCTGACCACTGCTTACTGACCACTGATTACTAATCACTTACTTCTGACCGCCAATGCCCTCACACAAACTCACCGGCCTCGTCGCCGCCACGCACACGCCCTTCCACGCGGATGGGTCGCTCAATCTTGCCGTCGTTGAGAAACAGGCCGCGCACCTGCTCGCCAACGGTGTCAACATCGCGTTCATCGGCGGCAGCACGGGCGAAAGCGCGTCGCTCACCGTGGAAGAACGCCGCGCTTTGGCGGAACGCTGGTTCACTGTCGCGCGCGGCACCGGGTTGAAAGTCGTCGTCCACGTCGGCGCGAATTGCCTCGCCGACGCCCGCGCGCTCGCGGCTCAGGCGCAGCAACTGGGCGCCGCCGCCCTCAGCGCGCTCGCGCCCTCTTACTTCAAGCCAGCCAATGTGGACGCGCTGGTTGACTGTTGCGTGGACATCGCGGGCGCCGCGCCGGAGACGTCATTCTACTTCTACGACATCCCGGTGCTCACCGGTGTGAACCTCCCGATGCCCGACTTCCTGGCGCGCGCCGCCGACCGCATCCCGAACCTCGCCGGCCTCAAATTCACCAACCCCGACCTCATGGCGTTCCAGCATTGCTGCGAGTCGCACGACGGGCGTTTCGACATTCTGTGGGGCCTCGATGAAATCCTGCTCGCCGCCCTCGCGCTGGGTGCGCGCGGCGCGGTGGGCAGCACCTACAATTTCGCCGCGCCGATTTACCACCGGCTCATTGCGGCCTTCGCGCGCGGCGACCTGGAGACGGCACGGCGCGAGCAATTCCGCTCCGTGCAACTGATACGGACGCTGGCCGCGCGCGGCTTCATGGGCGCCGCCAAGGCCACGATGAAAATGCTCGGGGTGGACGTCGGCCCCGCGCGCCTGCCAAACGGAACGCTGTCGGCGGAACAGGCGCAGAAACTGCGCGGGGAATTGGAGCAACTCGGCTTCTTCGACTGGATTGGTTCATGAATGCGTCAGTCACTCCTCAACACTTGGCGGCCGTATCCCCACGCGCCAAAGGGAAGATGTGGAAAGGCCGTTTCATCTGCCGCGAAAGTTGTGGCATGGCTGGCACACTTTGGCTTAGGGCGTAAACGATTAAAAGCCCCGCGTCAGAAGGCAAACTTTGTTGTCGAGCGCTCTGGCGACGCGTGCCAGGGCCTCCACCGAAATGGTGTTCACGCCGCGTTCGAGTTGGCTGATAAACACTGTTGAAAGGCCCGATTTCTCAGCCAGCTTTTCCTGGTTGAGATCGGCACGCTTCCGATAGCGCCGCAGAGCTTCCCCAAGGGCGCGGCGGTGTTCGAGGCCAGACGGCACGATGCAGGAAGGAAACAGGAAGCAGGAGAGGCAACCAGAAACTATAATATCATTTTATCATTTTCCTATAATATCATTTTCCTTGCATCCTGGACTCACGACACTACAATGGGGCTGATTTCCCGGGGAAGCCGAGCGTCTATGAAAACATTGCTATCCACCCGTATGCTTTGTCCCGCCATTTACCTCTGCGGCTTTGCGTTTTGTAGCCAGGCGCAGGTGGTCTCGACTAATACCACCGCCACCAATCGTCCGCCGCGCGTGAGTAGGGAGTCGCAACTGAACGTGGTCACCAATGCCGTTAGCAATGCGGTCAGTCGCGTCCGCCCGCCGCCACCGCAGATCGTCATTACCAACGGCGTGGCCGTGGCCGACTACACGCCCAACCGGATAGTGTTTGAAGGCAACCTGAACGCCAGCAGCACCAACGGCGTGGTCCATTTGACCACGGCGGAGGGCAAGCATCTTAATTCTCGCGTCATCGGACTTTCCTATTTCTCCAGTGCCACCGGCCAGGCAGCCTTGGTGAGCGGCATCAAGGATTGTGTCGCCGAGGTGATCTTCCCCAATCAGGTGATTTTTCGGGACGCCTTTACCGACGTGAAGGCCAGTGTCCTCTACACCACCGCGCCGGACCGGGCTTCTCCGGTTGTGA
>CAZIFU010000074.1:0-2592 GCA_964539075.1 uncultured Verrucomicrobiota bacterium
GAGGAGGAGGAAGCGGAAGACTTCTTCAAGGAGGCCACTGTTTGGGTAGACGGCCTGGACCGCATTCAGAAGCTGCGGGGGATCAATTTGTGCATCGACCTATCGGCCACGCCGTATTTCCTGGGTCGCGTCGGTCAGGAAACCAATCGGCCGTTTCCGTGGGTCGTCAGCGATTTCGGTTTGATCGACGCGATTGAGTCCGGCCTAACGAAGATTCCGCAACTCGCGGTGCGGGACACGACCGGCGCCGAGATTCCGGGTTACTTCAACATTTGGCACTGGATTATCCCGCAATTGACAGCGGCCGAACGCGGCGGCAAGCGGGCCAATCCCAAACCCGAAGCGATTCTCAAATATGCATTTCACCCCATCGCGATGCTCGGCGGATTGTGCTCAGCATTTGCCACATGTAGCACAGCTAGCAGAATTACCAAAAGGCAAGGGGATCAACGACTTACGCGGGACCATGCCGCCGCAGTTCCGATCGATCCAACACGATCCGACGGTCGATAGGTCACGGCTAGGCTGATGCAAACATGGGGTTGACGCAGGAAGTTGGGCTAGTGGCGGTGGGCCGAATCTGTTTCGCTATGGTCTGGAGCGACGCGGATATGAGGACCACCAAAGCACAAGGAGGAGCCCATGAACTCGTCTCAAGCAAGTGCTACGGAAGCGGTGAGTGGAACGCGGCGGTTTAAGAGTCCCAATCGGATTTTGGCGCGTGCGTTTCGCATCGGACGGGATTCGTGGAAAGAAAAGCATCACACGGTGCAGGCGAAGCTCGAACAGGCGCGGCAGTTGGCGGCGGAGCGGGGCGCGTCGCGGGATCGTTGGCGGCAGGATCACGACGACGCGGTCGCGCGGGCGGAGGCGGCGGAGTCGCTCGCCGCACAACGGCTGACCGAGTTGGAGCACGTCCGCGCCCGGCTCGAGGAACTCGAAGCAGCGGCTAAAAAAAAGTCGCGTTGACCCGCGGTGCGTTAACCTCGGACAGCGAACCCCCGGCGCGCGGCTCCACGCCGGTCGCAATCATCGAAGCCTGCCATCGGCTGGTCGTGCAGGCGGGCGTAACGTTGCGAGCTGTGCCGCGCGTCTTCGGGATTTTCTGCGGTGCGCTCGACGCGACCACGATTATCCCCTCCCCCACTTCGGCGCGGGTGTGGTTGCAGCGGCTCGGTCTGTTCGCGTTGCGCGAGCCGCTGGAAGTCGCCGACGATTGGGTCTATCTCATGGATCACTCGGTGCAGATCGGGACCGTGAAGGTATGTGTGATCTTAGGGCTGCGGCTGCGTGACGTGCCGTTCCGGGAGCGCGCCTTGCGACACGACGACGTGCGGACGTTGGCGGTCATTCCGACCGAGCAGTCGTCAGGTAAAATCGTCGCGGCGCAGTTGGAACAAGCCGCGAAACGCACGGGCATTCCGCGGCAAATCGTCAGCGATCACGGCAGCGACGTGAAGAAAGGGGGCGAGCTGTTCGCGCAGCAGCACCTCCACACCGTGGTGACGTACGACGCGGCTCATCACGGCGCGCGCGTGCTCCAGCGACGTTTGGAAACCGACGCGCGGTGGTCCGAGTTCATCGCGCGACTCGGCCCAGTGAAGGCCCGGATTCAACAAACGAGCGACGCCTTTCTGCTTCCGCCGAGCCTCCGTCCGAAGGCTCGCTACATGAACCTCGCGTCGCTTCTTCGGTGGGGGAGAAAAGTCTTGAGCCTGCTCGATCGCGGCCCCGCCGCCGGTCACGCCAACACCCGCGCCGAGACACGTTACGGCTGGCTGCGCGAATTCCGTGCCGAGCTGGAGCAGTGGTCGCGTTGGGAAGCAACGGTCCGCAACAGCGTCGAGTTCATCCGCACGCGCGGCCTGTCGCTGGGCTGCGAGTTGGAACTCGCTGCCCATTTGCGCGGCCTGCGAACCGACCAACACGACGAAGTTCTGGCCGCCGAACTCGCTGAATTCGCGCGCGTACAAAGTGAGTCCGCTCGCCCCAACGAACATCTCGTCGGCAGCACGGAAGTGTTGGAGTCGGTGTTCGGCAAGTGGAAAATGTTGGAGCGTCAAGAATCGAACAGCGGCATCACCAGCCTGGTGCTGAGCCTCGGTTCGCTGGTCGGGCCGTGGCCCGCGTCGCGCATCCGCACCGCCCTGGAAGCGACGCCGATAAAACACGTCATGGATTGGTGCGGCACGCACCTTGTCACCAGCGTTCAATCCCAACGCCGCCTCAGCTTCGCCTCAAAACCAACGTAAACAAATCCCACACGATCACTCCCACCTAGCAAGCCCAACTTTTCATCGGCCTAGGTCACGGCTACTTGCCAAGGTGTTGAATTTCCCGGTGATTCCGAGTGATAGCACTGCTACTTGTGGGTAATGCTAAGCAGTTCTGAGGCATTTGAACTACCGTCCTTGGTTTGCCCTAGCCGAGTTTGTTGACAATTCGATTCAGAGCTTCCTTGCCTCTAGAGAGGCTCTGGCAGGCAATGCTTCCGAATGTCCGCTTCAAGTGGACATTCATATTGACAGCGCTGATGGGGGACGCATCACCGTTCGAGACAATGCCGCTGGAATAAGGCAGGCGGATTTCCCG
>CAZIFU010000075.1:0-2802 GCA_964539075.1 uncultured Verrucomicrobiota bacterium
TTTGGTACAGGTTCAGGACATGGGTAACAAAGTTGGTTCAGGACATGGGTGGCGCGCCGAGGCAGAATGGCCCTCCGAAAGGAGGGCATGGATATGCCTTGGACGGAGACCAATGTCATGGATCAGCGAACCGATTTTGTGTTGCGTGTGTTGAGGAATGCGGAGCGTTTTGGCGACCTGTGTGGGGAGTTCGGGATCTCGCGCAAGACCGGCTACAAGTGGAAGGAGCGGTTTTTTCGGGAGGGGCTGTCCGGCTTGGCGAATCATTCGCGGCGGCCGAACACAACTCCCAACGAGATCAGCGAGACCATGGTTTGTCAGATCGTCAAGTTGAAACTGGCGTATTCGGCCTGGGGAGCCCGGAAGCTGCGGGCCGTTTTGGAGCGTACGGTCCCGCAGGCTGATTTGCCTTCGGAGAGTAGCTTCAAACGGATTTTGGACAAGGCGGGCTTGGTCGAGCATCGGCGGCGCATGCCAGCAGGCCAAGCCAACCGCTTGCAGACGCCGGCCCGGGCCGAGCGACCGAATCACGTGTGGACGATCGACTTCAAGGGCTGGTGGTACACGCGGAACCGAACTCGCTTTGAACCGTTGACGATCCGAGACGACTTTAGCCGATACGTGTTGTGTGCCCAGGCGTTGGATGATGCTCGCACGGAGACCGTTCGCACCCAAATGATGCGTGTGTTCGAGCGTCACGGATTGCCGGAAGTGATTCGCAGCGACAACGGGTCGCCGTTCGCAGCGCGCCGTTCGCCGCTGGGCTTGAGCCGCTTGTCGGCCTGGTGGCTGTCGCTGGGGATCAACTTGGACCGCATTCCGCCGGGGCGCCCGGACCAGAACGGCGGACATGAACGGATGCATCGCGATATGGCATGGGAGGTCGAAGGCAACGCCGCGCAGGATGCGGCGACGCAACAAGCCACGCTGGACGTGTGGCGACGCACGTTTAACGAAGAACGGCCGCACGAGGCCTTGGGGATGCGCGTGCCGCGCGACCTGTACGATTCGTCGCCTCGCAAGTTCGATCCGGCGCCGGTCGAGCTGGTGTATCCCCGCGGATTTCTGGTTCGCAAGGTAAACAACATCGGGAGCGTGAAGATTCACAAGGCCCCGGTGAACGTCTCGGCCGCGCTGCGTGGCTTCCAGATTGGACTTGAACCTACGAAAGCCAACCGCTTCGCGATTTGGTTTTGTCAGTTGTGTCTCGGGCAAATCGACTTGAGCACCCATAAATTTCACGCGGTGGTGCCGAACGACTCAGTGACTGCCACGGCCTCGCTTGGCGAAGATCGGAGTCAAGAATAATCGCCGAATGTTTCGCGAATTTCCCCCCCTGGGATCCCAGGGGGGAAATCCCCGAAAACAAACAAAGTCAACTTGTAACCTCAACCAACAAAGCGCCACCCATGTCCTGAACCAAAAGCGCCACCTATGTCCTGACTGCGCCAATTCGTTCCCTAATCCCCAACCCCTGACCCCCAACCCCTGTCCGCCATGAACAAAGCCTTCGTCCGCGAGCCCGACGACACCGGCCAGGCTCACTGTCCGGTTTGCGGATCGTTGGGAACTTCGGTCGGGCGCGAGACGTGGCAAGTACATGTTGACCAGCAGCACCAGGCAAGCCTGGCGGAGACGGCTTTCTTTTGTCCATTTCCCAAGTGCGACGTCGCGTACTTTGACATGTTCGAGCGTCGCGTGACAATCGAAGCCTTGCGGCATCCGGTATACCCGAAGGATCCCGCGGCGCCCATTTGTAGCTGCTTTGGATTGACCACCACCGACATTGAGGCCGACATCAACGAGGGGAGCGTGCGGCGCGTGCGCGAGCTGATCGCCAAGGCCAAATCACCTGAGGCGCGCTGTGCCACGACGTCGCCCAGCGGGCACTCGTGCGTCAGCGACGTACAGCGCTATTACATGAAGCAGCGCGGCGAGACGTGATTGGAACACCACCATGACATCCGTCAATTTTCCCGAGTTTCCCGGCCCCTGGTGAACGGTAGCCGCGAGGCCCGCTAGCGGCGGCGGGCAGGGTGACTTTGCCGATTATTTTGGTTTTTTTCGGTCGTTTTTTGGCACTTGGCCAATGGCGTGTACAATCGGTGGGAACGAATCGGCTCGAGCGATCGAGCGCGCGGTGGAGCGGCGGCTCGTCACACTTCGTCGACGTGCGGTCATACGCGAAACGTCGAACTACGCGGCGGATCGAAGCGATCATGGGCCAGTTTGGAATTTGGTGTGGCAGCCTGCTCGTTTGGACATTCGTCCTGGCGACGTCGTCGGCGCTGGAGCAGTGGCCGCAATGGCGCGGACCCGCGCGCGACGCGCATGCCGTCGGCTTCACCGCGCCGTCCGCCTGGCCATCGCACCTGACTGAGCGCTGGCAGGTTGAAGTTGGTCTGGGACACTCGTCGCCCGTGGTAGTCGGCGGCAAGATTTACGTGTTCACGCGCCGCGGCGACGATGAGACTCTTGCCTGCCTGAATTTTTCCGACGGCAAACCGCAGTGGGAGAAGAGCTATCCGGCCGCGTATCAGGTCCATCCGGCCGCGGCTGCCCACGGCAAAGGACCCAAGAGCACACCCACGATAGCCGATTCGAAGGTGTTCACGTTCGGCATCAGCGGCATCGTGACATGCTGGAACGCCAAAACCGGCAAGGTCGAGTGGCGGCGCGACTTCTCGAAAGAGTTCGAAAAAACGTCGCCCCTTTATGGCGTCGCAATGTCCCCGCTCGTGGACGAAAAGAAGTGCATCGTCCACGTCGGCGGGCCGGATAAGGGGACGCTCGTGGCGCTGG
>CAZIFU010000076.1:0-3494 GCA_964539075.1 uncultured Verrucomicrobiota bacterium
AGCTCGGCATCAAGCCGCGCGACATCATGACGCGGAAGGCGTTTGAGAACGCCATCACGCTCGTCATCGCGCTCGGCGGCTCGACCAATGCCGTGCTCCACCTGCTCGCCATGGCCAGCGCCGCGAACGTGAAGCTCTCCATTGATGACTTCACGCGCATCGGCAAAAAGGTGCCCGTGCTCGCCGACCTCAAGCCCTCCGGCAAATACGTGATGATGGAACTCGTCCGCATCGGCGGCACCGTGCCGCTGATGAAGATGCTCGTCGAAGCCGGCCTCATGCACGGCGATTGCCTGACCGTCACCGGCAAGACTCTCGCGGAGAACCTCAAGAACGCGCCGCATTATCCCGCCGGTCAGGACGTCATCCGCCCGCTGTCGAATCCGATCAAGAAAGACAGCCACCTCGTTGTCTTCTACGGCAACCTCGCCAGCAGCGGCGCGGTGGGGAAAATCAGCGGCAAGGAAGGCATGCAGTTCACCGGCAAGGCCATCGTGTTCGACTCCGAGGAACTTGCGATGAAGGCGATCCTCAACGGCACCGTGAAGAAAGGCCACGTGGTCGTCATCCGTTACGAAGGGCCGAAGGGCGGCCCCGGAATGCGCGAGATGCTCGGCCCCACGTCCGCCATCATGGGCAAGGGCCTCGGCAAGGACGTCGCGCTCATCACCGATGGACGCTTCAGCGGCGGCAGCCACGGCTTCGTGGTCGGCCACATCGCGCCCGAGGCGTTCGTGGGCGGCGCGATTGCCGTCATCAACAGCGGCGACTCCATCACCATCAACGCCGAGCAGCGCACCATCAACCTCGACATCACGGCGAAGGAACTGGACCGGCGCCTGCGCAGCTGGCAGCAACCCAAGCCGCGCTACACCGCCGGCGTGCTCGCGAAATACGCCAGGCTCGTCAACAGCGCCCACCTCGGCGCGGTGACGGATGCGAATCTGTGAACCGCAGATGAACGCTGATCTACGCAGATGGGAGCACAGGCAGCCTGCCCGCTGAGCAGAGCGGACAGACGACGCTGAATGCAAAACGAACTCGACATCGTCCGCGACGTATCCGCGCGCCTCGATTCGGGGGGGATCGGCTACATGCTCACCGGCTCGATGGCGATGAACTACTACGCCCAGCCGCGCATGACCCGCGACATTGATGTTGTCGTTGCGCTGCATCCCGGCGATGCCGACCGCGTGGTCCGCCTGTTCAGCCCGGACTACTACGTGTCGCCCGAGGCGGTGAATGATTCCATTGTGCCTCCCGGGATGTTCAACCTGATCCACCAGGAGAGCGTCATCAAAGTGGACTGCATCGTCCAGAAACCAACGGAGTATCGCCAGACCGAGTTCAACCGACGCCAGCGCATCAGGATCGAGAGCTTTGAGACTTGGATCGTGAGCAAGGAAGACCTTATCCTCTCGAAGCTTTTTTGGGCGAAGGACTCTCATTCCGAACTGCAGCTCCGCGACGTGAAGAACCTCATCTCCACGGGTTGCGACCGCGCCTACATCGAACAATGGACGGGCGGACTGGGAGTGGCTAACCTGTGGCAGGAATGCGCGCATGAATGACACATCGCCAGAGATCGCCGAACTCGTCCGGCAAAAGTTGATGGCCCGCTCGGGCTCGGAGCGGTTTGTCATGGGCACGCAGATGTTCGATGCCGCCCGCGGGATGGTTCTGGCTTCGCTCCCCAAGGAACTTTCGCCCGCTGACCTCAAGCGCCAACTCTTCCAACGAATCTATGGCCTGTCTGCGCCTTTCTGAGACCATGAGCCAATCCATCCCCGCGGCGGAATTGAAGCAGCGCCTCAAGGCGTGGACGCAGCCCAAGCCGCGCTACACCGCCGGCGTGCTCGCCAAATACGCCAAGCTCGTGAACAGCGCCCACCTCGGCGCGGTGACGGATGCGGGGTTGTGAGCGGCACCCTCGGCAGACTCCCCGCTTGCTTCATTGTAGCCTAAAAGCTACATTGTGCCGGTGTTCGTCACGCCCAAAGAAGTCGTCGCCTGCCGTCTGGCGGACGGGCGAGTGCCGTTCGATGAGTGGTTGGACGAACTGAATGACATAAAAGCCGTGGCGCGGATTCTTGCCCGGTTGGCGCGCGTGCGGCAGGGAAGCCTGGGCGACTGCAAATCGGTGGGTGAAGGCGTGTCCGAGTTGCGCGTAGATTATGGGCCGGGCTACCGGGTGTATTTCGCCCAGCAGGGGCGCACGCTGGTGGTGTTGCTCTGCGGCGGCGACAAACGGACACAGGACCGGGACATCCGGCTGGCGAAGCGGTATTGGCAACAATTCAAAACGAGCGAATCATGAAAACAGTCAGCTACAAAAAGATTCTCAAGAAACGGCTGGATGACGCCGAGGTGGCGGCCGAATACCTGACCGCGTGCTATGAAGAAGGCCCGGAGGTTTTCCTAGTCGGCCTTCGCGATGTCGTCGAGGCGCAGGGCGGCGTGGGGCGCGCGGCGGAACTCAGCAAGCTCAACCGGGAAAGCCTCTACCGCGTCTTCTCTCGCGACGGTAATCCTCGACTGTCGAGCTTGAGTTCGATCCTCTCCGCGCTGGGCCTGAAAGTATCCTTCGAAGCGGTAGCGTAGCATTATTGAGGAACCATGATTGACTGCGTTATGAAGAACGGCAACGGAAACCGCAAAAAGGATGGCTTTATCGCACCTGCCAAGCGCGCCTTGCGTCGCGTTGCCCGTCAACTTCGCGCGGAGGCCTTGGACAAAAGTTACTTGAGACACTGGGCGCAGGAACTCAGACGCACAGGCGAATTGGAACGCCTGTTGAGCCGGGAGATCAAACCCAAGAACACTTGATGAACCCCGCCAGATACGCCGCCCGTGTCATGAGCTTCCCCCTCGGCGCAGTGACGGATATGGATTTGGAATTGTGAGCGAACAAATTTGGGATGGCAAATCGCCGTAAAGAACACTAAGCTGATTTCCATGAAACGCACGGCTACGACCTCATCCCTCGCGGACAAAATGCTGGACCTGGCGGCGGAATGTTTCGACGCTCCGACGCTCGATGTCTTGGCAAAGCTGCGATTGAGTCCAAAGCTGGCTGCGCGAGTGGACCGGCTCGCCGGGAAGGCGAACGAAGGCGAGTTGACAGCGCGCGAATGCGCGGAATACCAGGCTGACATCAAGACTTCCGAATTGCTCGCGCTGATCCAGCTTCGCGCCCGTCTGAAGTTGCGATTGCCGATTCCCGCCGGGTGAGCGCATGAGCGCAACCCTGCGCCTGGCGGTTCGCAAACGCGCCGATGCCCGGTGTGAGTATTGCCGGCTTCCGGACTTGGTGCCGCGTCTGATGCGTTTCCCTTTCCATGAACCTCGCTGGTTGCGCAACGATGCGGCAAGGAAGCGGGTGATCGAAGTCGCGAAGCGTTTGGAGTGCGCCGGCCCCAGCCGGCGCTTTCCACGTCATCAATAGCGCCGACTCGCGTCGGCGCACTCCAAACGCTGACGCGCGGGCGAAGGCT
>CAZIFU010000077.1:0-12092 GCA_964539075.1 uncultured Verrucomicrobiota bacterium
CAGACCGCCTAAAGGCGGGACTACAAACGCCGATCATCACGTCCGCCGCGCTCGCCGACCACCTCGGCGGCAGGCCGATCGACGCGCGGATTCATGGTCGCGCCGTGACGCTGGCACTCGGTCAACCGTTCTTCCACTGGCCGCTGGAATTTCCTGAAGTGTTTGCCCAAGGCGGTTTCGACGTGATGCTCAGTAATCCCCCGTGGGAACACATTGAAATCAAGGAACAGGAGTTTTTTGCCGCGCGCGACCCGAGTATTGCCACAGCGGGGAACAAGGCGGCGCGTAAAAAGCTCATTGACGCGCTACTACAAAAGAATCCCGCGTTGCACGCCGAATTTACCGCTACGGTTCACGCAGCCGATTGTCTCGGAAAATTTGTCCGCCAGAGCCAACGATTTCCTCTCACAGCAACTGGGCGAATTAACACCTTTGCTGTCTTTGCCGAGACTATCCGCCGTCTGCTCGCAGCAACCGGACGCGCGGGAGTCATTTTGCCGACGGGCATCGCCACAGATGACACAGCGAAAAAGTTTTTCAGCGACCTCGTTGGCCGCGGCCAACTCGTAACGTTGCTCAGTTTCGAGAATGAAGAGCTTTTGTTTCCAGCCGTCCATCACGCCTTCAAGTTTTGCATCTTGGCAATCGCAGGTGAAAGCGCCGCAGTTTCGGAAACCAAACTCGCTTTCTCTATTCGTAATTTCGGGCAACTCCGCGATGCGCGCCGACAGTTCGTTCTGACGCCCGACGATTTCGCTCTGCTCAATCCGAACACGCTTACTTCCCCAATTTTCCGGACTAGAACCGATGCCGAACTAACGCAGAAAATTCACAGGCGCGTGCCTGTGCTTGTCCGCGAGGGTCAGCCGGACGGCAATCCGTGGGGCGTCCGCATCATGCGCGTATTCAACATGGGCACGACAGATGTTCTTGGTCATTGCGTCTCGAATCCAAGTGAGAGGCCATCGGAACAATTCCTTCCAATGTGTGAGGGCAAGCTCATTCATCAGTTCGACCACCGCTGCGCGACTTACGAGGGCGCAACTCAGGCGCAACTCAATGTCGGCATCCTCCCGCAGACCACGCCCGAGCAGAAAGGCGACGCGAGCTTCGGCATCCGCCCGCGCTATTGGATAGTTGAAAAAGAGGTTTTTAATAAACTCGCTCCACCAACTACCGAAGAACTGTCGGCGGTGGAAGCTGAAGAGCTGACGCCTGATGAATTGCTCGACCGCCAGCGAGATCGCGCACCGCGTTGGCTACTTGCATTTCGCGACATCACCAACTCTAACAACGAGCGGTCTTGCCTCGCTGCAATCCTTCCGTTCTCTGGAACAGACTTCACGATTCGCGTGTTGCTCACAAAGCAGCAAGCAGATTTGCAGCTCGTGCTGTTGGGCAACTTGAACAGCCTCGTTTTTATTTTCTTGCCCGACAGAAACTCGCTGGGATGCACCTGTCGGATTACATTACGTTTCAGCTTCCCGTTCTGCCGCCGAGTTTCTACCGGGCGGCGGACGTGGCGTATGTGGCGTCGCGGGTGTTGGAGTTGGTCTATACGGCGGACGATCTTCGGCCTCTGGCCGAGGCGCTGCGCGCCGGAAGACAAGAACGTGAGAACGTGAGACTTGGAGACCGTGAGAAGGCGGAACTCTCACGGTCTCACGGTCTCACGGTCTCCGAGTGTTGCACCACCCAGTCTTTCCCAATTCCCGACAAGCCTTACATCTGGAACGAAGAGCGTCGCGCGCAACTGCGGGCGGAACTGGACGCCTGGTATGCCCGCGCCTACGGCCTGACGCGGGACGAGTTGCGCTACATCCTCGACCCGGCGGACGTTCACGGCCCGGACTTCCCCGGCGAAACCTTCCGCGTGCTCAAGGAAAAAGAAACCGCCAAATTCGGCGAATACCGCACGCGGCGGCTGGTGCTTGAGGCGTGGGACGCTTGGGAAAGAGGGGAGAGGGGAGACACGGAGACGCGAAGAGCGTGAGAACGCGGAGGCGGAGAACTTGCTTAAATTGGCTGGCTTGACTCCGTAATCAAGTTCGGCGGAAAGAGCCCGGCCGCCGGGCTTGTGTTATTACGCAACTTGCGTAACGCAATCTGCGTAATGGGGAACAAAGAGGCCGGAACAAAATGAATTATTGTAGGATTTTGCGGAAAAGCGTAACGTAGCCGGCATGAACTTCCGATTCGACACCGCAAAAGCAACCGAGGTGGCGTGCCTCTTTTTGCAGAAGGCCGGCGGGCAGATGAACATCATGAAGTTGGCGAAGCTCATCTACCTCCTGGACCGCGTGTCACTGGATCGGCGGGGCATCCCGGTCGTCGGCGGGGACTACCTCTCCATGCGCAACGGCCCGATCACGAGCGAGCTGCTGGACATCATCAATGCCGGAAGACTTTTCGGCGATGCGGACACGCGCTGGGAACAGTGCATCAGTGACCGGCGCGATCATGATGTGAAGCTGGAGCAGATGCCGGGACGCGATCATGTCTCGGACGCGGAGGTCGCGTTGGTGAATGAAATCTGGGCCGAGCACGGAACGAAAGATCAGTGGCAACTCGTCGAGTGGTGTCACGCGCACTGCCCGGAGTGGACACCGGTCACGCGCGGCTGTGCGCCCATCGCCGTCGAGCGGATCGCCATCGCGCTCGGCAAAGCGCCGGAAGATGTTCAGAGGCTCAGACAGGAAGCGGCGGAGTTGAATCTGCTGGGCGAAATCTTCGCCCAAGCATGATCCGCCTCGGCACAGCCCTCAAGAGCACCGAATACCCGTATCACCGCTGCGTGGTGATTTCCGATCCCACCGCCTGCGACGGTGTCGTGGTGCTGGTGCGGATCACGACGGACGACGGCACATGGCCGGATCGGGATTGCGTTTTGACGCCGCAGGACTGGGATCAACTGGAGCACGCGAGCACGGTGGCGTATTCGACGTGCAAGTTTGGGAAGGCGGGCGCGGCTTTGGAGAACGCCGTAGCGCGGGGATTATTCACGGAAATTCCGTCGCCTTCCACTGCCGTGCTGAAACGAATCATTTCGGCAGCGCAAACGGCACGAGGTTTCCCGCCGGGTGCGAGACGTTACCTGCCGCCGGTGTAGCCGTTATGTTTTCGCCATGAGCATTTTCACCCTTCATTCCAGTGTCGTCGAGGACTACCGCGATTTTGTCCGCTCGTTCTTTTCCGTGTCCGACGACCGCGCCCGCGAGTTCATCGAGCGCGAGTTGGTGCAGGAGGCCCGGCTCTGGCCGGAGGCGTTGCTCCAAGTCAGCCCGTCCTACGCCCGCGTCGCGTCCGTGGACGAATTGGCGGATCGCGGTGTGATTCTGCGTGAGACGGCTCAAATCTTTCGCACGGAGCGGGGTTCGCCGGTTGAGTTCTTGGAATTGAACGAGCGGGCAAACACCGCTGCTCCGCAAGGCCAACCGTTCTTTCTTTACCAGCATCAGGTCGAGGCGATGGACCGTGCCGGTCGCCGCGAAAGTTACGTCGTCACCAGCGGCACGGGTTCGGGCAAGAGCCTCACTTATTTCCTGCCCATCATTGATGCGTTCCTGCGCAACCCCACCGCCCCCGACCGCGTCGCCGCGCTCGTGGTGTATCCCATGAACGCGCTGGTGAACTCGCAGCTTGAGGCGTTGAAGAAATTGAAGCGCGGTTACGAAGCTCGCACGGGCCGGCGTTTCCCCATCAGCTTCGCCAAATATACGGGCGACGTGAAGGGCGACGCCCGGCGCGAGGTGCAGACCCACCCGCCGCAAATCCTGCTCACCAACTACGTCATGGCGGAATTGCTGCTCGTGCGTCCAGATGACCAGAGCTTGCTCCCCACCGCCGGGCCGGACGGACTGCGCTATTTTGTCTTCGACGAATTGCACACCTATCGCGGTCGTCAGGGCGCGGATGTCGCCATGCTCATCCGCCGCCTCAAGGAACGCTGCGCCGCGCCCAATGTAATATGCGTCGGCACGAGCGCCACGATGGTCGCCAGCCGGGAGGCCACGCCGCTCCAACGCCGGGAAACCGTCGCGGCTTTCGCGTCACAAGTTTTCGGGCGTGCCATCACGGAAAATCAGGTCATTGAGGAAACGCTTGAACCCTTCACTTTGGGCGGCGCTCCCTCACGCGAGGAATTGACGGCTTCATTGACCGCGCCGATGCCCGTAGCGTTGCCGGAATTTCGCCGTCACCCGTTGGCCCGCTGGTCGGAAGGTGAGTTCGGCGTCGAACCAGAGGAAGGCGGACGCTTGCGCCGTCGCTTGCCCCGCACGCTTACGGATGCCGCCGCCCGATTGACCGAGGCGACTGGCGCGACCCCGGAAGTCAGCCGCGAACGCTTGCGTGAATTACTGACGCAGGGCGGACAGTTGCGACGCGACGACGGCGGAATGGCGTTCGCTTTCAAGTTGCACCAGTTCATCGGTCAGGGTCGCGCCGTGTATGCCACCCTTGAACCGGCGGTCACGCGACAATTCTCGCTTGAAGGGCAGGCGTTCGCCGGGCCGGGTCGCTTGTTCGTGCCAATCCGATTCTGCCGCCAGTGCGGGCAGGATTATTATCACGTCGTCCGCTCCCGCGATGGCTCGTCGTATCGCGCCCATCCCGTCGGCATGGACACCATCGAGGACGGCGCGCAGGCGGGTTATCTCATGCTTGCCCCGCTGGAAAATGATTGGAACGAGGATCGCATCCCGGACGAGTGGCGCGACCGGAATGGACGGCTCAAACCGTCTTGGCGCGACCGCGTGCCGCAAGCGGTGTGGGTCAGTCCCAACGGCGACTTTTTCACCATGCCTCGCGCCGGGGCAATCAAGATGTGGTGGCAGCCCGCGCCGTTCTCGCTTTGCCTGAATTGCGGTGAGTTCTATTCCCGCCGCGAACTTGAGTTCGCCAAACTGGCTTCTCTTTCCAGCGAAGCCCGCACGAGCGCGACCACCGTGCTCGCGACTTCATTGCTCCGTCGCTCCGCCGGCATGGAAGGCGCGCGGGACAAACTGCTCACGTTCACGGACAATCGGCAGGACGCCTCACTCCAATCCGGTCACTTCAATGATTTCATCCACGTCTCGCTGCTCCGTTGCGCCTTGCACGACGCCTTGCAGCGCGACAACGAACTCACCTTTGACCGCGTCGCCCAGGCGGTCGTCGCCGCCAGCGGACTGACCGTGCGCAGTGTTGCGAAAAACCCCGAACTCGATCCCGTCTCACCCGCCGCCGATGACGTGATGCGGGTGTTTGTTGAACTGACCGAGTATCGCATCTACGAAGATTTGCGGCGCGGCTGGCGCGTCGTGCAACCCAACTTGGAAAATGTCGGCCTGCTCCGCGTGGGTTATCGCGGATTGGAGACGCTGTGCGCCGACAATGTCCGCTGGCAGTTCCATCCAGCCATCGCTGCCCTTGCCGCGCCCGACCGCGAACGACTCATGCGGGCGTTTCTGGATCAGTTTCGCCGCAAGCTCGCCATCGCCGCCCGCTGTTTGCAAGAAACCAACCAGCAACAAATCCGGCGGCGTTCCGAACAGCACCTAAACGAGTTTTGGGGTCTGGATGAAACCGGCGCGGAGTTGCGCACGGCCAACCGGTTTGTGCGCGAAGGTGCGTCCCAACGGCTCGCCGAAGGTTTCAGCCTCGGCGGAAGAAGTAAACTCGGCCGCTTTTTGTCCAGCGAACTCGGCCTCGACGCGGCAAGCTACGACACGTTCCTCGACAGCCTCATTGCGCTCTTGGTCGGTCAGGGATTTCTCCGGCGGCTCGACCCGATTGACGACCACCAGTTTTTTCAACTCGACGCCGGTTGCCTGCTCTGGCGTTTGGGCGATGGCAGCGCGCCGCCGCTTGATCCGCTTTATGCCCGGCGCACCGGCGCGGATGGTTACGTCGAAACACCGCCGCCGGTGAATGTATTTTTCCAACGCTTCTATCGCGACTCCGCCAGCGCACTCGCCGCGCTGGAAGCCCGCGAACACACCGCCCAAGTGGTCAAACCGGGCGAGCGCGAACGCCGCGAACGTCGCTTCCGTTGGGAAAACAGCGACACCACGAAGGAACGTGACGGCCTTCGCCGCCTGCCATACCTCGTTTGTTCTCCGACGATGGAACTCGGCGTGGACATCGCCGACCTTGACCTCGTTCACATGCGCAACGTGCCGCCCACGCCCGCCAACTACGCGCAGCGCAGTGGCCGTGCCGGACGCCAGGGACAGCCGGGATTGGTGTTCACCTACTGCGGCTCGGTCAACAGTCACGATCAGTATTTTTTCCAACGCCGCGCCGACATGGTGGCCGGCAGCGTGCGTCCGCCGCGCCTCGACATCGCCAACGAAGCGCTGGTGCGGGCGCACCTTCATGCCGTGTGGCTCGCCCAAGTGCGGTTGCCGCTGGGCGATAGCATCGAGCAGGTCATCAATACCGACGACGAGCAACTCTTGCCGATGAAGCCGGAGGCGGAAGCCGCAATTCAACTTTCCGAAGCGGCACAAAACGAAGTGCGTGAACGCGCCCGGCGCATTCTTCAGTTCGATCTCGCGGCTCTCGCCAATGCAGGCTGGTTCAGCGAGGCATGGTTGCAAGCCGTCATCGCCGAAGCCCCCGCAAATTTCAACCGCGCCTTCAACCGCTGGCGCGAACTGTTTCGCGCCGCCATTCGCCAGCTTACGGAGGCGCAGATTGCGCTTCGTCGCGCCCGCCAGCGCGACGATCAGGAAGAGGCGCGGCGTCGGGAGGAAGAAGCGTTGCGCCAGCTCAATTTGCTTCGGCAAATATCCACCAACCGCGAGGAAAGCGACTTTTATCCCTACCGCTATCTCGCCAGCGAGGGATTTTTGCCCGGCTATAATTTCCCCGCGTTGCCCGTGCGCGCCTGGATTCCCCGCGACGACGGCGAGTTTATTTCCCGACCGCGTTTTCTGGCCTTGCGCGAGTTTGGCCCGAACAACGTCGTTTATCACGAGGGCGCAAAATGGGAAATCGTCAGCTTCCAATCACCACCCGGCGGCTTGGAAGAGAGACGCAGTCAGAAACGGTTTTGCAGTGTGTGCGGCAGCTTTTGTGAAACCACGCTTGACCGCTGCCCGGACTGCGACACCCGCTTCGACCCAACCAACAGCGAGTTGCTGGCCTTGCTCGAACAACCCAACGTGCGCTGTCGCCGACGCGAACGCATCACCTGCGATGAAGAGGACCGAAGGCGGCGCGGCTTTGACTTGCGCGTCGCCTACCAGTTCGCAGTTGAACCCGGCACCGGGAGGCGGATTCGCGAGGCGGATGTCATGGTCGGGGCGACGCCCATACTCCGCCTCACTTATGGCCCGGCAGCAACGCTCCTACGAGTCAATCGCGGATGGCGGAATGCTGGCACGCCAGGTTTCCTCGTGGACATGGAAAGCGGAGAAGTCCTCACCGCCCCGCCGCCGGCCGCAGGGCCGACACCGCGCCCGCGCCGACTTGAAAGACTGCAACTCGCTGTCCAATCCACTCAAAATCTCCTTCTGGTGCGGCTGGTCCGTCCAGAACTCCGCAGCGACTCCGGGATAGAAGCAACCCTTCAATACGCGCTCCAGCGCGGCATGGAGCAGCTGTTCCAACTGGAGGAGTCCGAACTCGGCGCGGAGTGCGTCGGAGACGGTGAACAGCGTGCGCTGCTCTTCTACGAGTCAGGCGAAGGCGGTGTCGGAGCACTGCGCCGCCTCGTGGACGAGGCCGACGCCATTGCCCGGCTCGCCGTCGAGGCACTCGAAAGGTGCCACTTCGATGCCACCGGCGCAGACCAGCGACCCACCTGCCTTGCCGCGTGCTACGAGTGTTTGATGAGTTTCGGGAACCAGCACGAGTCCTTGACCTTGGATCGTCACCGCCTCCGGCAACACTTGCTCGACCTCGCCGGCAGCCGCACATTCCCGCGCATCGCCGGCCGTGATTGGAACGCCCACCTGACCTGGCTCCGCTCTCTGACCGACTCACGCTCAAACGTGGAGCGCGCCTTCTTAAGCGCATTGGCCGCGGGCTTCCACCGCTTGCCCGACGAGGCGCAAAAGCCCATCCCCGAACCGCGCTGCATCCCGGATTTCTTCTACACACCGAACGTTTGCGTTTTCTGCGACGGCTCCGTCCACGACGACCCAGCCCAAGCAACCCGTGACCGCGAGTGCCGCACGGAACTGGTCAACCGTGGCTATCGCGTCCTCGTCATCCGGTACGATCGCAGCATCGAAGACCAGATCGCCGCATCGCCCGAGGTGTTTGGCCGTCGTGTCACGACCTAGCCGGCCCGAACCTGGCCAATTTTTACTCGGACTCGCTTGGTGGCCTGCTACTCTGCGCCCGTGAAGATCAAAATGGTTGTCGGCGAGCTTAAAGAGCTTGATAAAATCCCGCTCGAATTCCGCTCTAGGAACGGGTTCTACGCGTTCATCACGGCGATCTGGGCCAGAGTCGACCACGACACCGGCGAGCTATGGCTGGGACCGCCTTGACCTGACCCGCGTAGAACGTCCAAGAACCTCCTTCCTGTCGCGGCTTGATTTTTAGTTCAAATCGGGACGGGTCTCATTCGCCCAGGTGCTGTCGCAACAGCGCGGTGAGGCGGGCCGGGCACAGCACGATGAGGGTTTTGCCTTTGACCGCCACCAGCTTCTGCTGGCGGAACCGGGCGAGGGTTCGCGAAAAGGTTTCGCTGACCGTGCCCAGTTCAGCGGCCAGCACGCGCTTGGTGATGGTGAGTTCGATGTTCACCGGCTGCTGGCGCTGCGGGTCGGGGCAGCGTTTGACCAGCCAGTTGGCCAGGCGCGTTTCGACGTTTTTGAGGGTCAGGTCTTCGAGTTGGCCGACGAGGATGCGCAGGTGCGCGCTCATGGAACTCAACATGAGCAGCGCCAGTTCGGGCTGACGGCGCAGCAGCGCCAGGAAACCATTTTTTTGAATCAAAAGAACCTGCGATGGTTCCACCGCGCGCGCGTCCGCCGGATAGCCCGCTTCGGTGCCCAGCGTGCCTTCGGCAAACGATTCGCCGGCGCGAAAGATGTGGATGACCTGCTCCCGGCCGAGGGCGTTGACGCGGTGCACGTTGAGGGCGCCGCGTTGCACGACATAAAAGCCATGCGACGGATCGCCCTGGCGGAAGAGGTAGCCCCCCTTGTTCAGGGATTTGATGACCGCGCAGTCGGCGATGGCCTGCAAATCCAGCGCGGGCAGGCCGGCGAAAAGCTGGCAACTGCGCAGCGCATTGGCGAGGGCGGCCTGCTTCAACTCAGTAAGGGAACCGGGCATGGGCCTGTTTTACTTTTCTGAGGGCGGCAGATCACGCCAAAAATACACGATCCAGGCGTTGCCCAACCCGCGTTCGACGCGCGACGCGAATCCTTCGCTGCCCAGTTTCTCAATCAAAGGCGAGGGCAGAAACGGCGCCACTACGATGAGGCCCTCCTCCGGGGCGAGCGCCTCGATGCGCTGGCGGATGGCCGGGTAAGGTTCCTGCCCGCGTTTGAGGAGCGGGCGGACATCCAGTTTTTTGAAGCGGGCAAGCCGCGGCATCATGGCGGTGGGCTGGTACACCTTTTTTTGAAAAAGCGCAAGGCCCCCTGTGGCTCCGGGGGCTGAGGCTGCCGGACCGCGCAAGTGAATTGGTGTTTGTTTGACTTGGGTCAAGTTACTCCCGCCCCCGATGCGTCTAGTTTTTGAAAGCGGAGAATTCTATGGCAAACCCGCAGACTAAAGTGTCCGCGCCACCGGGCCGAAGGGACTGGGAGGGGATGATCGTTGCTGGGCCGCAAAGTGGCGGCCCCGGCACGTCATTAAACCACTCACCCCTGACAGCCCCCCAGGGTGAACCAGAGAAACAACCAACCAGAAAGGCACTGTTATGAACATGCTCAAGCTGATCGACCAGAGAAAATACTGGTGGAAAGTGTTTGTGCTCATTTTCGCGGTGAGCGTGTCCGTCGTCGGTTACGTTGGCTACAAGAGCTACCAGTATGCTCCGCCCATCGCGGATTTCGTGGATGACCAGGGAAAACTGGTGTTCGCCGCCGAAGACATCACGGCCGGCCAGATGCTCTTCTTCCGGTACGGCCTGATGGAGTATGGCAGCTTCCTCGGTGACGGCGGCATGCGCGGCCCGGACTTCACCGCCGAGGCGTTGAATTTCACCGCCCGGACAATGAATGAGCATTACGACAAGCTCATGATGGAAAAGTTCCCCGATGCCGCCACGCGCAAGGCCGTGGTGATGTCGCTCGTCCAAAAGGAGATCAAGGCGAACCGCTATCAACCGGATTATTACACCCGGCGCGGGCAGACGAAGGAAGTCCGCTACCAGCCCGGCGCCGTGGTGGTCACCGTCGCCCAGGGTCAGGCGTTCAATCAACTCAAGGAGTATTACGCCCAGATGTTTGGCGAGGGCGGCAAACTGGCCGGCGGCGAACAATTCAAGCCGGCCAACTACATTCCCGATCCGGAAAAGACCCGGCAGTTGACGGCGTTCTTTTATTGGGGCGGCTGGCTGTGCGGGACAGAGCGGCCTGGCTACAAATACAGCTACACCCACAACTGGCCCTACGACCCGCTCGCAGGCAACATCCCGCACGGCGGGCTGGTGTTGTGGAGCATCATCGGCACGATGGTGGTCATCGGCACGATCGGGTTGCTCTTCTATTTTTACGGCATGATGGACATGCAGGGAGCTGAGGAGCAGCAAAAGTCGCGCATGCCACCACTGGCCACCTCCGAGGCGGTGGACCGGTTCAAGCCCACCCCGACACAGCGGGCCACTTACAAGTTCTTCGCGGTCGCAGCCATATTATTCCTGGTTCAGATTCTGGCCGGGCTGATTACGATCGGCGATTTCATCGGGATCTTCGCCTACCTGGGCATCCCGATGGACCGATGGCTGCCGGTGACGGTGACGCGCGGCTGGCATTCGCAAATCTCGATTCTCTGGATTGCCGTGTGTTGGTTCGCGGCCACGATCTGGATTCTGCCCTTGATCTGCCGGCCGGAACCGCGCGGGCAGCTGACGTGGATCAATGCCCTGTTCTGGATGCTGGCGATTGTCGGCATCGGCGGCGCGGTGGGTATTCCGCTGGGAATCAAAGGCCTGCTCAGCGAGCTCAATACCCGCTGGTTCGGCATTCAGGGTTGGGAGTACTTGGAGATCGGCCGCTTCTACCAGTATCTGCTCTACGCAGCGTTCCTGGTGTGGGGAATCATCTGCGCGCGCGGTGTGTGGCCGGCGCTCAGGCAGAAACAGTCCTGGTCGCTGCCCAACTGGATGGTCTATATGATCGCCGGGATCATCTTCATGTTCACCGCCTCGTTCGTGTCCAAGCCGGACACCAACTTCGTGATCGCCGACTTCTGGCGCTGGTGCACGGTTCACATGTGGGTCGAGGCGTTCTTCGAATTGTTCACGACGGTCATCGTGGCCTACTTCATGTATCTGATGGGCTTTGTGAGTCACCTCATGGCTGCCCGCGTCGTTTACTTCGGGGCGGTGCTGTTCCTCGGTTCGGGCATGATTGGCATCAGTCACAATTTCTACTGGAACGCGAAATCCATCGAGACCATCGCCCTGGGCGGCGTGCTTTCGAGCCTGCAAATCGCGCCGTTGGTGCTGCTGACGGTGGGGGCCTGGCGGTTCCGCAACATGCCGGAAAGCACGCTCTTTCAATTGAAAAAAGCGCAGGGTGGAAACGCGACCTTCGGCCTGTCCGAAGCCTTCCTGTTCCTCGTCGGGGTGAACTTCTGGAACTTCTTCGGCGCCGGCGTTTTCGGCCTGATCATCAACCTGCCCATCGCCAACTACTACGAACACGGGACCTACCTGACCGTCAATCACGGCCACGCCGCCCTCATGGGCGTGTACGGAAACCTCTCCGTCGGCGCCCTGCTGTTCTGCTGCCGCTACCTCAGTGCGCCGGAGCGCTGGAACGAGCCTTTGGTGAAAACGGTCTTCTGGTCGCTGAACATCGGCTTGCTGCTCATGGTGATCCTCGACCTGTTCCCGGCCGGCGTACACCAGTTGTTCGCTTCTATGGACCAGGGCCTCTGGTATGCCCGCTCGCAAGCCTTCCTGCAAGCGCCGGCCT
>CAZIFU010000078.1:0-17102 GCA_964539075.1 uncultured Verrucomicrobiota bacterium
GCACACGTTTCGGCGGCGGCACCCTCTCCCAACTTCCTCTTCATCTTCGTGGATGATCAGGGCTGGAGCGGCACGTCGGTGGCGATGATGCCGGGGAAGGACTTCAGCCGGACGCCGGGTTTTCGCATGCCCAACCTCGACCGGCTCGCGCCGCAGTGGATGGTTTTCTCGCACGGCTACGCCAGCCATCCCAAGTGCGAGTGCTCGCGCGCCGCGCTCCAGATGGGCCGCAGCACGACCAGCCTCAACGCCGTGACCAAGCAGTCGCGCACCTGGACCGCGCCGCCCACCGACTCGCTCGCGAACACGCTCAAGAGCGCCAACCCGAACTACCGCACCGCGCATTTCGGCAAGTGGCAATCGCCCACGCCGCCCAACGCCTTCGGCTACGACGCGCACGACGGCGTGACGATGAACGAGGACGGCGACTCGACCGACCCGAACGACCCGAAACTTTCCTTCAGCCTGACTCGCCGCGGACAGGCGTTCATGGAGCAGCAGGTGAAGGAGGGCCGTCCGTTCTATCTGCAAATGTCCTACTACGCCGTCCACAGCCAGCCGCAGGCGCTCGCGGCGACGCTCAAGAAATACGCTGCCGCAGGCGGCAGCCCCGCCGGCGCCGACAAAGGTGGGAAGGGCAAGGGCAAAGGCGGCGGCGGCGGCAGCGCAGTGATGGCGGCCATGACCGAGGACCTCGACACCTGCATCGGCGTGCTGTTGAAGAAGCTCGATGAACTCGGCATCGCGAAGAATACCTACATCATTTACATGTCCGACAACGGCGGGCGCACCGAGGTTCTCAAAGGCGGCAAGGCGCTCTGCGACGAAGGCGGCATTCGCGTGCCCCTGATCGTAACAGGCCCCGGCATTCGGGGCGGCACTTATTGCAACGATCCGGCCGTGGGCTACGACATCTTCCCGACCGTGCTCGATTTCGCTGCGCCCGGATTCGCGTTGCCCAAGGGCATTGAAGGCGGAAGCTGGAAGCCCGTTCTGCAGAATGCCGGCGCCGGCAAAGTGCAGCGCCCGATCGACCGCATGGTCTGGCATCACGACGTCGAGATCGAGCATCCGCAAACCGCGATGCGCAAAGGCAACCTCAAGCTCCTGCACTACTGGGACACGAAGGAGAGTTTCCTCTACGACGTCGTCGCCGATCTCAGCGAGCGCAACAACCTCGCAAAGGAACAGCCCGCCGTCGCCGCGCAGATGCTCGCCGAACTCAAGGCCCACGTCCGCGCCGGACTCGGCGAGCAGAAGTTCGCCTCGCTCGAGAGCGGCAAAGGCGGGCAAGACGGCCGCCCCGGCGATGGCAAAGGCAAAGGCGGCAAGAAAGGTGACGGGAAGAAAAAGGGCGAGGGCAAACGGCCGCCTGCCCAATGATTCTGCGACTCGCACATGCCGGCAGGTTATGTCCATCCGCCTGAATATTCTGAGAACGCTCACGACACTGGCCTTGCTGTCCGGTGGAATGGCTGTGTCGGCATCGGACGGCAAGGCTGCCGGCTTCCGGGAGGTTTCCTTCGAGGCGGCTGATGGCGCGAAGATTTTTGCGAACCTTTACGAGGGCGGCGACCACGCGGTCGTGCTCGCCCACGGGGCGGTCTTCAACAAGGAGAGCTGGGCTCCGCTCGCGCAGGAATTGTCGGCGGTTGGACTGCGAGTGCTGGCGATCGATTTCCGTGGCTATGGAAAATCCACCGATGGTCGCGAGTCGGGCGCGCTGCACCTCGATGTGCTCGGCGCGATCAAGTATCTCAAGGCCGCCGGCGCGAAACGCATCTCGCTCGTGGGCGGCAGCATGGGCGGCGGCGCCGCCGGCGAAGCCGCCACCAAGGTGAAGTCCGGCGAGATCGATGGATTGATCCTGCTCGCCGCAGCGCCGGTCGGGAATCCCGAAAAACTCCAGGGCCGAAAGCTGTTCATCGTGAGCGAAGGCGACGGCTCGGTCACCGATGTGCGTGACCAGTTCCAGCGGGCGAAGGAGCCCAAGAAGCTCGTTGTCCTGCCCGGCGATGCCCACGCCCAGCACATTTTCAAGACCTCCCAGTCGAAAAGCCTGACCTCTGCCATCCTTAACTGGCTCCATGAAAAAACTCCCTGAATCACTCCGACTCACCCGCTGGTTTGCCGCCGGGTTGACCGTATTCTCCCTCCTCTCGCCGGCCGCCCCGCCATTGAACGCGGCCGCCACCGGGAAGCAACCCAACTTCGTCGTCATCCTCGGGGAAGGCGCGGGGTGGAATAGCACTTCGGTGCCGATGGACGACGCGGTGCCCGGATCAAAGAGCGACCTCCTGCAGACCCCGAGCCTGGCGCGCATCGCCGGCGAAGGCATGCGGTTCGCCAATTTCTATGCGGCGTCGGCTCGCTGCACTCCCTCGCGCGCGGCCATCTTCACGGGTAAGAGCCCGGCGCAGTTGCACATGACCTTCATCAACGACGGCCGGCGGCGCGACGGCAGCGTCGGTCCCGACCCTGGCCTCAAAGTGATCGAACCCCACGCGCTGCTGGAATTGCCCGCCGGCGAAGTGACGATCGGCGATCTGCTCAAGCGCGCCGGTTATGCGACGGCCCATTTTGGCAAGTGGCATGTGGGCCGCATCAACCCTTCGCAGCACGGCTTCGATGAGAACGATGGGGCCACGGGCAACGCCGGGCCGGACGGCAACGAGAATCCCAACCCCGAACAAGCTTTCGCGATGACCGAGCGGGGCGTGGCTTTCATGGCCAGGCAGGCGAAAGCCGGGAAACCCTTCTACCTCCAGATGTCGCATTATCCCGGCCGCCGCGGCGAAGAGGACGTGCGCCCGGAGACCTACGACGCGGTGCGGCGGCGGGTGGCGTCATCGGACGGACGGCGGGTGGCATCCGCGGCGATTCTCGAGGACATGGACGCCGCGATCGGATCGGTGCTGAAGAAACTCGATGAGCTGGGCATCGCGGACAACACTTACGTCCTCTACACCACCGACCACGGCGCCATCGGTCGCGGCTCAAACCGTCCGCTCGCGGGCGCCAAAGGAACCTTGTGGGAAGGCGGCATCCGGGTGCCGCTCATCGTGCGCGGGCCGGGAATCAAGGCGGGCACCTTCTCCCACGTGCCGGCGACCGATGTGGACCTTTTCCCCACCATCGCCGCACTGGCGCGCGTGACGCAGCCTCTGCCGAAAGGCATCGAAGGGGGCAGCCTGGTGTCGATGCTCACCGGCGCGGGCCGCGGTGCGGTGCAACGTTCGCGCGAGGGACTCTATTTTCATTTCCCTCACTACGATGACGGCAACGACGGACCCGCGTCGGCGGTGATCCTGGGGAACCACAAACTCATCAGGACCTACGAAACGGGCGCGGTGCAACTTTATGACCTGTCAAAGGACCTTGCGGAAGAGCATGACCTCGCCAGGGAGGCGCCACAGAAGGCGGCAGAGCTCGATCGGCGATTGACGGAGTATTTGAAGGCGGTCAATGCCGACGTGCCGGTGCTCAACCCGAATTTCGATCCCAGCAAAGCCGGCAGCAAAAAGGGTGGCGGCAAGGGAAAAGGCGGCAAAAAGGGCGACGGACAGAAAAAAGGCGAACGCAACTAAACAGCCAAGGTGAAATCCTATCTCTCCATTCCCCTCCGGTTCGCCTTGGCAGCGGGTTGTGCCGCAACGCTGTGCCTTGCGATACTCCACGCACAGACGGCCACCTCGCCCCAGCAGGGCGAACCAAAACAACGTGGCCCCGGCCAGGGCGGCGGCGGTGACCGCAAAGGCGGAAAGGGCGGCCAGGGCGGCAAAGGGGGCGGCGGCCAGGGCAAAGGCGAAATCAAGATGCCCACGCCCGCGTTCCGCACCGAGGTGCCGGCGCATCCGGTGGATTTGATCCTCGGTCGGCCGACAAAGAACGCCATCACCTTGAGCGTGCTCGCGTATGCCGACACCGAAGGCTACGTGGCCTACGGCACACAGCCGGGCAAATACTCCACCGAGACGCCGAAGCAGAAGTTTGCGAAAGGCGAGCCCGTCGAACTGCTGATCGGTTCACTCCAGCCGAACACGCGCTACTACTATCAGTTCCGTTCGCGTGCGCCAGGCGCGGCGAGTTTCGGCAACAGCGCGGAATACACCTTCATCACCCCGCGCCCGCCGGGCAGCACGTTCACCTTCACTGTGCAGGCCGATCCGCATCTCGACTTCGGCACCGACCCGGAGGTTTACAAGAAGTCCCTCGCCAACGCGCTCGTGGCCAAGACCGATTTCCACATCGACCTCGGCGACACGTTCATGACGGACAAATACACCGACTACCATCTTGCCGCGCCGCAGTATCTGGCGCAGCGCTACTACTTCGGGCTCGTCGGCGTGAGCGCGCCGGTCTTCCTCGTGCTTGGCAATCACGATGGCGAACAAGCTTCCCGGGGCGGCAACGGTGCCGACTCGATGCCCGTCTGGTCGAACGCGATGCGGAAAAAATATTTCCCCAATCCATCGCCGAACGATTTTTACACCGGCAGTAAAACGCCTCACCCGCAGGCGGGACTCCTGGAGAACTACTACGCGTGGGAATGGGGTGATGCGCTGTTCATCGCGCTCGATCCGTTCTGGTATTCCGAACGGCAACGTGGCCGCGACAGCGCCGCCGTGGACAACTGGGGCCGCACGCTGGGCGCGGAGCAATATCAGTGGCTCAAGCACACGCTCGAAACCAGCAAGGCCCGTTTCAAGTTTGTGTTCTTGCACCACCTCGTCGGCGGCGAAACACGCGAAGGCCGCGGCGGTTCCGAGGCGTCGCACTTCTTCGAGTGGGGCGGCAAGGACATCGACGGCAAGAACACCTTCGCCCAAAAGCGCCCCGGCTGGGCGGCGCCCATTCACGATCTGCTGGTGAAGTATGGTGGTTCGATCGTTTTTCACGGGCACGATCACCTCTACGTGCAACAGGAGCGCGACGGGATCATTTACCAGTTGGTGCCGCAGCCCGGCCACTCCCGTTTCGACAACATCCGCAGCCTGGACGAATACGGCTACAAGGAGGGCGTCAAGCAAGGCGCCTCCGGCATCATGCGCGTGACCGTCTCGCCCGAGAAAGTCCTGGTGGAATACGTCCGCGCCTACCCGGCGAGCGCGGAAAGTGCCGAGCGCAAGACCGGCGCGGTCACGCACAGCTACACCGTCGGTGTCCCCGGCGGCCAGAAGAAGGGGGAAAGCAGACTGTGAACCGCCTTGTCTTTCGTCGCTCCTTCGTCGGCGCGTTCATACGCCATGTGATGCGCTCATGAAATGATGCGAAGCCCGACTCCCTCGCGCATTGAGTTCCTCGCAATACGGATGCATGTTGCTGTAACCGATCGACCGGTTGGCGACTCTGACCGGGTCTGTGTTCGAAACAAACCTGATGACCACCCCCAGGTTCACACGTATCCGCTGTGTCCTCTGCGCGTTGCTCTCTGCCGCGACGACGATCAATTATATTGACTGGCAGATTCTATTGCAGGTGAAGCCATTGATTGATAATGAGTTGCACTGCGCCAAGGGCTGTTCGGCATCGTCAACTCCGCGCTCCAAGCGGCCGATGCCGGCGGATTGCAGTTTCCGATTTTCCGCGAACGACTGGTGGACCGTTTCACCGGGAGTGGCGCCGTAAACACCGGTTACGGCATTCTCTTCGGCATCTGCGCGCTTGCCTATTATTCTGCCTTCGGACTCAATCACCTGCTCGCGCCGCACTTTGAGCAAATCGAGACGGCGGACGTGATAATCTGAACCATGAGGATTTCATCAGTCCTTGGGACAATTGCCTTGCTCGCGGTCGCTGCCAAAGCCTTCGGGGTCTCCACTGCGGCGCCGCATGCCATCGAGGCGAAGGGAAAGCACGAGTCGGACTTCAGCGCACATCCGGTGCGCACGCTCGCGGACGTTCCCGCGCTGACGGCGGACGCTGACCTCGACGAGTTTGGCGGCTTGAAATCCGCACGCGGCAAGGCCGCGGGATTTTTTCACACGGAGAAAATCAATGGGCGCTGGTGGCTCGTGGACCCGGTCGGCGGACTGTTCCTGAGCAAGGGCGTGAACTCGGTCTCCCCGGGCCGGACCACGGGCGGGAACGAGGCGTTGAGGCAGAAGTTCGGCGACCAGGCCGGTTGGGCGCGCGCCACGACAGTGCTGCTTCGCGAGAACGGATTTAACTGTGTCGGCGCGTGGTCCACGAATTCCGTGCTCCGCGCGGTCGAGCGGCCCGTGCCGCAGACGAAGCTGTGGAGTTTCATGTCGTCCTACGGCAAGCAGCGCGGCGGCACGCACATGGAGGCCGGCCACACGGGCTACACCAACGACGCGATTTTTGTCTTCGATCCCGGCTTCGAAACATTCTGCGACAGCAACGCGAAGCAACTCGCCGCCCTGAAGGATGATCCGTGGCTCATCGGGCATTTCTCCGACAACGAACTGCCGTTCAAACGCAGCATCATCACGGGCTACCTCACGTTGCCCGCGCACGAACCCGGCTGCCGCGCCGCGTGGGATTGGCTGAGGCAACGGCACGGCGCGGGCGCGACGTTGAAAAGCGTGACCGAACAGGACCGCGCCGATTTTCTCGCGTTCGTCGCGCAGCATTACTTCCGCATCGTCAGCGCGGCGATTCGGAAATACGACCCGAACCATCTCTTCCTCGGCGCGCGTTTTCACAGCGCCGTGTATGATCATCCCGAGCTCTTCCAGGCGTGCGGGCCGTTCGTGGATGTCGTCTCGGTGAACTACTACTTCGCGTGGTCGCCTGACCCGGCGAAGCTCGCGATGTGGGCGGGCCAGACCGGCAAGCCCGTGCTCATCACCGAGTGGTATGCCAAGGGCGCCGACAGCGGCCTGGCCAACACCGGCGGCGCCGGCTGGCTCGTGCACACGCAACGCGACCGCGGCGCGTTCTACCAGCATTTCGCGCTCGGCCTGCTCCAGTCGCGCGAGTGCGTCGGCTGGCACTGGTTCCGTTACGCCGACAACGACCCTGATGACAAAACCGTGGACCCGTCCAACCGCGATTCGAACAAAGGCATCGTTACCGCGCGCTACGAGCCGTGGCAGCCGTTGCTCGACGCGATGAAGCCGCTCAACGCCTGCGCCTACGGGCTCGTGGAGTTTTTCGACAGCCAATCCAGGCCATGAACCGCAAGTCATTCCTCGCCGCCATCGCCATCGTGGCCATCGGCGCACACACCGTGGTCGTTGCCACGAAGGCACAGCCCGCTCAGCCAGTTCCCGACACCGTGCGTGTTGATCGCGATGTCACGTATCTGCCCGCCGACCGCAAGGAAAAGGCGGACCTCTATTTTCCAAAAACCATTCCCCAGGGCGCGCGGCTGCCCGCCGTGCTCATCATCCACGGCGGCGGCTTCAACGATGGCGACAAAGGCATGTCACGCGAAGTGAATTACGGCGTCAACGTCGCGCTCAACGGCTACGTGGGCATGAGCATCAACTACAAGCTCCGCAAGATGCAGGGCCAGGTCACCTGGCCGCAGAATCTCCACGACTGCAAGACGGCCGTCCGCTGGCTGCGCGCGAACGCCGCGCGCCTGCGCCTTGACCCGGACCGCATTGGCGTGATGGGTTCCTCCGCCGGCGGCAATCTTGCCGCAATGCTCGCACTCACGCGCCCGTCCGATGGCCTCGAGCCAGCCGGGCCCTGCGGCGAATTCTCCAGCAGCGTGAAGTGCGCGGTGGATTTCTACGGCGCCGTGGATCTCCTCAACTACCACGACGTTAAAATGTTCGCGAAGACGCGCGAGGAAGCGCCGGACATTTACAAGAAAGCCTCGCCCGTCACTTACGCCCGCAAGGACGCGCCGCCCATTCTGATTCTCCACGGCACCGCTGACGAAACCGTGAATGTCAGCCAGAGCGAGACACTCGCCGCTGCACTCCAGGCCGCCGGCGCTCCACATGAACTGATGATCATCCCCGGCGCCCCGCATACGTTTCATCTTGAGAACGTCCCCGGCCGCGACCTCCGCCCGCAGGTGCTGGGCTTCCTGGACAAGCACCTCAAAGGAGAACAACCATGAATCCAACGCGCACACTTTTCACCCTCGCCATCGCGTTGCTGTCGCTCGCGTCGCTTCAAGCTGCAGCGAACAAGCCCAACGTTCTCTTCATTGCCGTCGATGACATGCGGCCCGAGTTGGGCTGCTACGGCAACAAGATCGTCAAGTCGCCGAACATCGACCGCCTCGCCGCGCGCGGCATGGTGTTCAATCACGCCTACTGCCAGCAGGCCGTGTGCAGTCCATCGCGCACGGCGATGCTCACCGGCTTGCGCCCGGACACCACGAAGGTCTGGGATTTGGTGACGCACTTCCGCGTCGCGCAGCCCGACTGCATCACCTTGCCGCAGCACTTCAAGGCCAACGGCTATCACTGCGCCGCGCTGAGCAAGGTCTACCACGCGGGTTTCGAGGACGGCCGCTCGTGGAATGAACCGCACTGGTATCCGAAGGGCAAATCCATCGACACCGATCCGGTGGACTGGACGAAGCAGATCGTCACCAGGCACGAGACAACCGTGGAGGAATACTCGAAGGGCACTTCGCCCGACGACAACGACAAGTCCGCCAAGCGAGCCAACGGAAAGGACGCCAAAGCCGGCCCCGCGTTTGAAGTCAGCCCGAAGTCCGATGATCAACTGCCCGATGGCGCCACCGCTGCCGAGGCCGTGAAGCGTCTCCACGATTTGAAGTCGAAGGGCAAACCGTTCTTCCTCGCCGTCGGTTTTCTGAAGCCGCATCTGCCGTTCGTCGCGCCGAAGAAATATTGGGACCTCTACGACCTCAACACCATTCCCGTGCCCGCCTTTGATCATCTGCCCACGGGCGCGCCCGAGTTCGCCGGCCACAACAACAGCGAGCTGCACAACTACCCCGGCGTGCCCAAGGAAAATCCCATTCCCGCCGACTTCGCGAAGACGCTCCGCCACGGCTACTACGCCTGCATCAGCTACACCGACGCGCAGGTCGGTCGCCTGCTCGACGCGCTCGACAAGGAAGGCCTCGCCGACAACACCATCATCGTGCTTTGGGGCGATCACGGCTGGCAGCTCGGCGACCACGGCCTCTGGCACAAGCACACCAACTTCGAGCTCGCCACCCGCGCGCCGTTGCTCATCAGCCTGCCGAAGCAAAAGACTGCCGGCCAGAAATGCGATGCCCCCGTGGAGTTCGTGGACGTGTACCCGACGCTCGCCGACTTGTGCGGCCTCCCGAAACCCGCCGGCCTTGCGGGCAGCAGCCTGAAGCCCTTCATCGAAAACCCCGCCACGCCCAAGACCAAAGTCGCCATCAGCCAGTATCCGCGCAGCGCCGGAAAAGCCGGCGGCAACGTCATGGGCTACAGCATCCGCGACGAACGCTGGCGCCTCACGCTCTGGCGCGAGCGCGCCGGTTCCAAGATTGTCGCGATGGAACTTTACGACGAGAAAAACGACCCCGCCGAAACCGTGAGCCTGCACGACAAGCCGGAGAACAAAGCGATCATCGAAGCGCTTTCGAAATTCCTCCCGCCGGTCGTCTCGGAACCTCCGGCTCCAAAAACAAAATCGAAAAAAAAGGGCGAAGCCACCTCGGCCAAATCAGCCGCGGCGACTCCCGCGAAGACGACGACCGCTGACGCCAGTGTCACCGAAGAGCGCGGCCCGAAGTTCGACAAGCTTGACAAGGACAAAGCGGGCAAGATCACGCGCGAGTATTACATTTCGCATCAATCCGATGCCGCAGCCGCTGGTGAGCGGCTCGACAGATTTGACGCCAATCACGACGGCATCCTGACCCGCGAGGAATACGTCACGCAGGGCGGCAAGCATCCGAAAGCGAAGTAGCTGGCGTCTTCCCGATTCAATTATGAAACGCACCCTCACACTCATCACCGCCCTGCTGACAGCTCCGCTGAGTGCGATCGCCTTGGACTATCCCTACACGACCGCCGAACCGCAAAAGACCGGCTGGCCGCTGACGGAAGAGGAGCGCAAGTATGTGCTGACCCCTGAGCACGAGCGTCGCCCAGGCTCGGAACAGAAGAAGCACCTGCCAGCCGTGTGGCCCGCCACACCATCGGCGGGGTTTTGGACCGGGAGTGCCTGGCTGGATACCCACGCGAAGCTGGTCGAATACGTGAAGGCCAACCACGGCCCCATCGACATCCTGCTCGTGGGCGACAGCATCACCCAGCAGTGGGGCAGCGTGCTCGAAGGCAAGCCGTTCAACGCGGCGTGGCAGAAAACTTTCGGCCAATACAAAACCGTCAACATCGGCATCGGCGGCGACAAGACGCAGAACGTGCTCTGGCGTCTGGATCACGGCGGCGGCGAGGGTTTGCAACCGACGCTTGTCGTCGTGCTCATCGGCAACAACAACATGTTCTTCACGCCCGAGACTGCTGTGGAGGCTGCCGCGCAAGGCATCAAGATGTGCGTCGCGAACGTGCGCGACAAGTTTCCGAAGGCGGAAGTGATCGCCGTGAAGGTGTTCCCCGCCCACGCGCCGGGAGTCCCGTTCTACGACGACATCAAGAAGGTCAACGCAGCGCTCGATGCGCTGAAGCTCGATAGCGACCCAAAAGTGCGCGTGCTTGACATCATCGGCGACCTCGTCAATCCCGACGGCACCCTGAAGGCCGGCTTGTTCCTCCCCGACAAGGTTCACCTCACGCAGGAAGCAGGCTACGGCCTTTATGCCGACAAGTTGAAGCCTGTGGTGGAGCGGCTCTTGGGGAATAAGTGAACACAGCGCCATCACCGGCCATGAAACACACACTCACACTCATCACTGCGCTGCTTCTTGCTCCGTTGACGACGGTCCGCGCGGCTGAACCGCAGCCGCCATCGAAGCCGAACATCATCATCTTCCTTGCCGATGACCTCGGCTATGCCGACATCGGCGTGAACGGGTGCAAAGACATCCCGACACCAAACATCGACAGCATCGCGAAGAACGGCGTGCGCTTCACTGATGGCTACGCTACGCATTGCGTGTGCTCGCCGTCGCGCGCGGGGCTGATGAGCGGGCGTTATCAGCATCGGTTTGGTTTCGAGGCGAACTCGGGGCCGGAGAGGTATGCGGCGGAAAATTTCGGCCTGCCGCGCGAGGAGAAGACGCTGGCGGAGCGATTGAAGCCGCTCGGTTATGCGACGGGCATGGTGGGCAAATGGCACATCGGTTTCAAAGAAGGACTGCGTCCGCACGAGCGCGGGTTTGATTATCATTTCGGCTTCCTCAGCGGCGCGCACACTTACCTTCCGGGCAAACGCGACAACGACCCCATCATTCGCAACGGCATGCCGGTGGAGGAAAAGGAATTTCTCACCGATGCCTTCGCGCGCGAGGCGGTGGGCTTCCTCGATGGCGCGAAGGGCAAGCCGTTCTTCCTCTACTTCGCCTTCAATGCGGTCCATTCGCCGCTCGACGAAAGCAAATACATGGAGCGCTTCCCGTCGCTCACCGGCAAACGCAAGACCTACGCGGGCATGCTCAGCGCACTCGACGACGCCGTCGGTCGCGTGTTGGCGAAAGTGCGCGAACTCGGTCAGGAGGAGAACACGCTCATCTTCTTCTACAGCGACAACGGCGGGCCGACGCACCTGACCACGTCGAGCAATCTGCCGTTGCGCGGCTACAAGGGCCAGTTCTTCGAGGGCGGCATCCGCGAGCCGTTCCTCGCGCAGTGGAAAGGCAAGCTGCCCGCGGGCGCGCTCTATCGCGAAATGGTGATGGGCTTCGACTGCCACGCCACCGCGCTCGCCGCGGCGGGCGGCGAATTCCCCACGGACAAACCGCTCGATGGCGTGAACCTGCTGCCGTTTCTCACCGGCGAAAAATCCGGTCGCCCGCACGAGCAACTCTTCTGGCGTTCCGGCGGTGCGCACGCCGCGCGCGTCGGTGATTGGAAACTCGTGAACACGCGCACCGAGCCGCCGATGCTTTTCAACCTCAAGGACGACATCGGTGAGAAGACCGACCTCGCCGCGAAGGAACCCGCGAAGCTGAAGGAAGTGCAGGCCGCCTTCGCCGAATGGGAGAAGGACAAGAAGCCCGCGCAATGGGTCCGTCAGGACGCGCGCAACGCCCAGGCCGGCGGGAAGAGGAAAGCCGCAACCGCTCCCGTGGGGGAACCCGGTGCCACACCCGCAGCCAGACCCGGCAACTCGCGCATCGCGGATGCCCTCAGGAACGCCGACAAAAACGGCGACGGCAAACTCTCGCGTGAAGAATATCCGCAGCCCGAAATCTTCGACGCCGTGGACGCGGATCACGACGGCTTCGTCACGGCCGAGGAAATCCGCGCCTACTACGCGAAGCGTCGCGTGCAGCCCGAGCAAAAGAAACAGTGAATCGAACGAAGCCGCCGTTCGACTTCAGCCATGCTACGTCAGCGACTCACAGAACTCGCGAAACGCCTTCTCCTCCTCCCCGGTGGACACCCCGGCGACGATGTGGCCGGCGAGACTGCGAATCACAAAGGCTTTCTCCGCGGGCAACTCCAGTCCGCGAACCACGTCGCGGATGATGCCGGCGAAAGTGTTGCCGTTGTAGAAGCAGAACGGCGCGAGCCGGTGACATTGGCGGCACAACTCCACCGCCTCATCCAGGCGCATCGGTTTGAGGCACCGCTCCTCCCAAAGCTGTCGGGTCCGGTCATGACCATCGGACGTCGGCTTGTGCAGTGCTTTCTTGGCCTGGCACAGCATCGCGTTTTGCGCAGTGACAAACTCCCACGAGTAGGCCGCCAGCCATGTGCGAGTCCGTGCCACGTTTCAGCCCGCCCGCGATTTCCGGGCGTCCTTGATTTTCTGCAACGGCTTCACTCCCTCGCTCTTCAGCGACCCCTTGCCGGTTTTGGCGTAAACCGGCTCGGCGGAGAAGCGATCCTGAATGGCCAGCGAGTCCTCCAGCACCCGTTTGAAAACGGGATCATTCAGCAGCTTCGGATCAATCTCAGGCTTCATCCTCGTCAAAATACCCTCCGCGACTCCCTCGCGCAATTCCTCATTCCCTCATCGCCATGATTCCTCAACTCCCTCGGGCCGTCGTTTCACTCACCGCACTGCTTTGCGCCCTGTCCGGCTCGAACGTGTGGGCGCAAGCCCAACCCCGCGCGCTCGATCAAACCTTTCAGCGCCTCGACAAGAACGGCGATGGAAAGCTCACGCGCGCTGAGTCGCCCAATCCCGAATCGTTCGACGCGGCGGATGCCGACAAGGACGGGGTGGTCACGCTGGAGGAGTTTCGCCGCTACTTCGCCACGCGGCAGGCCGCTGCGGGCAAGAAGCAACCGGCGGCAACGGCCTCCGCTCCCCCAGCGACGCCCTCGCCTGAGCCGGCGTCGCCCAGCGCGCTGTTTCGCCGCGCCGAAATCGCCGGGCTGACGGATACGCCGATTGCCGTGAACGGTTTTGCCATCGCCGACCTCAATCGTGATGGATTGCCCGACATCATCGCCACGCGGCAGTTGCGCACCACGTTCTCCGCCCGGCCCGGTCAGGAGTTGCCGCACGACCGGCTCGATGTGCTCATCAACCGGGGCGGCATGAAGTTCGAGCCGCACGTCATCCAGATCACCGGCTCGGACCTGACGCCGGGGAAGTTCGGCGCCAGTGCCGAGGTGCCGAATCTCGCCGACTTCAACGGCGACGGTTTCCTCGACATTTTCATCACCCGCAGCGGCGGGGAAAAACAGCAGCCGCATGGCAACACGCTGCTCCTCAGCGACGGCGCGTGGGACAAGTTCCGCGATGTCTCCGCCGCGATGGGCGTGCAAAATCGCGACGGCTACAACCGCCAGTCCAGCATCGCCGACGTGAACGGCGACGGCTGGCTCGATATCGCCATCGGCTGCGACACGATCGGCAGACCGGATCGCTACGGCACGCCACACAGCCGGTTCTTCGTCTTTCAACCCAAAGGCGCGAAGTTTGTCGATGGACGCTTCGGGGACATCGCCGGCACGCGCGGCCTGGAGGACTTCGGCGGCTACACCGGTGATCCGACGAAGGACAAAGCCGGCCCCAGCATTTCCCTGCGCGACCTCGACAACGACGGCGACCTCGATCTCGTCCAGACCTACCACGCCGACATGACGGGAGCGTCGCAGAACGATCACGAGGCCGCCGGCAATTACGCGCAAGGCGTCTGGGTGTGGAAAAATCTCCTGCACGTCAACCCGGAGTCGGCCTTCCCCTATGACATGGAAGAAATTACCAACGGCAATTTCCAGCGGAAGAACCTCGCTGACTATGCCCGGTATGCGGAAGCGTTCTTCAAGGCCGAGGGAAAGCCGTTCTTCCTGCAGGTCAGTTATCCTGACGCTCATGATCCATTTCTGACGCAGGTGGATGGTCTGCCGAAGCAGCCCCTCACTGGCAAGGATGTGAACTCATTGCCTTATTTCGGTATCAATCCACCTGAGTTGCGGCAGATCATGGCGGACTACTACAACTGCATGAGCCGTCTCGACACACTCGTCGGCGACTTGCTCGCCGCGCTCGAGCGTTCCGGCAAGGCCGACAACACCCTCGTCATCTACCTCGGCGATCACGGTCCGGACCTGCTGCGCGGCAAACGCAGTTCCTACGAAGGCGGCACGCACATCCCTTTGCTCGTGCGTTGGCCGGGAAAAGCGCAGCCGCAAGTTCGCACAGAATTCATCTCCACCACTGATTTCATGCCCACGTTGCTCTCCGTCAGCGGCGCGGCTCCCGTGCCCGGCTTGCCTGGTCAGTCGCTGGTGCCCCTCCTGGCCGGCGAGAAGCCGGCGTGGCGCGACCATCTCTTCACTGAGTTTCACACGCACGCGGCCCGGGCCAATTTCTTCCCGCAGCGTGCCGTGCGCGGTGACCGCTACCAGCTCATCGAGAATCTCCTGCCGGACGAGGCGAATCCTGACATGGAGAAGATTGACAAGGAGTTTCCTTTTGTCGCCGCTGCCCTTGCCGCCGCCGCGCCGGAAGTGCGCAGCGCCTACCAGCTCCAGCAGAAACCGCCGCGCTACGAACTCTACGACCTTCAGACCGATCCCTACGAGTTCCGTAATCTCACCGGCTCAGCCGAGCACGCCGCCGTTTTCGCCGACCTCAAGCAACGCCTGCTTACGTGGCGCGAAGAGACGCAAGACCCGCTCCTGAATCCAACCAATCTCACGCGGCTCAAAGCGGAGGTCTATTCCGTGAAAAAGAAAGCCGACGGCAAGCAGCTCGCCTGGGGCTATCCAGATTACTTCTTCGGCAAGGAGCCCGCCACGGCGACAGTTGAACCGACCAAGAAGAAGAAAAAGAAGAAGCAATGAAGCCAACGAAGCAAGTTCATTAACCCATGAAAACACATCTCAAAGTCACACCCAAACTGGTTCTCGTCGTCGCGCTTGGCTGGCTCTTACTGGCGGTGGTCAGCCCAGCGGTTCCGGCTGAAGAGGCTGCCAAAGCGGGCAATCTCGGACTTCCTCAGCTTCAGGGCATTGGTTCCAACGAAGGCGCGCCGGCCATTGCCATGGATGGGCCGCCGAAGCTCATCCCCAATCCGTCGGCCACCGAGGCTTACAGTCGCACCAATCGCACCTGCACCGGGGTGCCGAGCATGACGGTCACGCCTGGTGGGCGGCTTTGGGTGGCGTGGTATTCGGGGACGACCCCGGGCGCGAAGATCGAGAGCTGTCCGAATGCCTATGTGGTCGTCAGCACGAGCGGAGACGGCGGCAAGACGTGGAAAGAGGTGCTCGACATTGATCCAGACGCAGGCGGTCCGCTCAAGTCAATGGACCCACGGCCATGGATAGACCCGCAAGGGCGTCTCTGGATCATCTGGCATGTCACCATTAACGAGGTGTCCTACAGGTATCAGTTCAAGAAGGTCTGGGCCATTACCGCCGACGACAGCGAGAAGGAGAATCCGAGCTGGACGCCGCCTCGGCACATCGCCAACGGCGTCATGCTCAATAAACCCGTCGTGCTAGCGAATGGCGACTGGCTCTTTGCGGCGCATGACCGGAAAACCGTCGATGTCGGCCTCCTGAAATCAATCGTTTCGGATGACGAGGGGCAATCCTTCAAGGTGCGGGGACAAGTCGAGGTCAGCGATCATCTTCACGCCATCGAGCCGATGGCGGTCGAGCGCAAAGACGGATCGGTCTGGATGCTGACACGAACGGGGAATGCGGGGGCGGAGAATCTGGATACCCCGCAAGGCATCTACGAGAGCGTCTCCACCGATCGCGGTGCCACGTGGAGCCCGCCCAGGCCGTCCGCCATTAAACACACGGCTTCGCGTTTCTATATCGGCAGGCTCCAGTCAGGAAATCTGCTTCTGTTGAAGCACTCCGGCATCGACGTGGATCTCGCATCAGTCAAGAAGCACCGCCGCGAACTGACAGCCTTCATTTCTCAGGACGACGGGCGCTCTTGGTCGAAGGGGCTGATATTTGATGAACGCGCCGGCTGCTCTTACCCGGATGCCCAGCAGAGCCCTGACGGGACGATTTATGTCACATGGGATTTCAATCGGTCCAAGGATCAGGAAATCCTCCTGACTACCTTTCGGGAGGAGGACGTGCTCGCCGGTTCTGACACGGCGTTGGCCCGCGTGAAAGCCAATCGCCGCCTCGTGAGCAAAGGCGGAGTGCAGTAGCAAGAACTCAACGAATGGACCTGAACTATGAAGCCCATCCTTCTGGCGCTCCTTTCGCTCTCGGTTGTTTGCCATTCGGCATTCGCCGCTGAACGCCCGAACGTCCTCATGATCGTCGTCGATGACATGAACGACTGGGTCGGCTGTCTCGGTGGGCATCCGGATGTGAAGACGCCGAACATCGACCGGCTCGCGAAACGCGGGCTGCTCTTCACCAACGCCCACGTGGCCGCACCGGTGTGCAATCCCTCGCGCGTCGCCACGCTGACGGGCCGGCGTCCGGGCAGCACGGGCATCTATGGGAATGAAACGAGTTGGATCGAGGCATTGCCCGATGTGCCGACCATTCCCGGGCACTTCAAGGCGAACGGCTATCACGTTGTCGGTGGTGGGAAGGTGAATCACCACATGCCTGGCTTTAACCGGCGCAGCGACTGGCATGATTACTTCGATCAGGTCTTCG
>CAZIFU010000079.1:0-1606 GCA_964539075.1 uncultured Verrucomicrobiota bacterium
CCGTTCCGCGCCAGACGATCGCAGAATAGCCAACGCCGCGGCAGCAGGATCATCACATTGCAAAATCGAGCATGTCCGCTTCTCTAATCGGCCGTTCGGGGTCAAGCGCTTTCAGACTATCCACCAATTCAGTGTCGACGCCGCTCGCGGGCTCGTGCTTCTCTTCGGAATCGGCACCAAGGCCCTTCCATCATGGGATTCGAAGACGAGGTGGAACAATCTTTGGGGCGGCCTTGCCGTTAGACGAACGGTAGGTCCAAGCGGACATACGATCTCACCTCATCCGTCGTCCCGCGAGGGACATCATTCCACCGCTCGGTGGAACTCGAGTTTCCTCCTATCGCATTTGATCCCGCGCCGCTCTCATGCCGCTGCGACTTCCCGGGTCCAGCGGAACTCGGTGCCGTCAACCCATATGCGGTGCATGATCACGGCCAATCGACGCGCCAAGGCCACAATCGCCTTTTTCAGCCCGCGGTGCCTGGCGATCTTCATCGCCCAGGCCTTGAGCCATGACCATTTTGCCGAACGCACCAGCATGATATGGGCCGCTTCGTAGAGCATCATACGCATCATCTCATCTCCGCACCGTGATATTCCGCCAGTTCGGTTGCTCTCGCCCGATTGATGCTTACAGGGCGTCAGTCCAAACACCGCCCCCACCGCCTTGGAGTTTCTGAAGCGGGATGGCACGTCGACGGTGGCGCGATAGGTCAGCGCCACCACGGGGCCGACACCGGGGACCGTCATCAGGCGCCGGCACACGTCATCATCCCGGACGATGGCCAGCAAGCGGCGGTGCAGGATGCCGACCTGCTCGCGAAGTACCCGCCGGACAATGAGTAGCGGTTCGACCAGCACGACCAAGTCGGGAAGGTTCTCGACAAGCTCCTTGATGCGCGCCTCGAACTTTACCGTCCCCACCACGCCCACCTTGAGACCGAAGTTGCGCAAGGTGGCGCGCAGATCGTTCTCAATGGCGATGGCCTTCGACTGCATCAGCTTGCGATGGGTCAGCAGCATCCGCTGTTTCTGACTGCGTAACGTCTTCACATGCACCGGACGATAAAGCCCCACCCGCATCATCTGCGCTATGCCGCGCGCATCGTTGCGGTCCGTCTTGTTGATCTGCGCCTTCAACACCGCCCTCATGTGCCGCGTCTCGACACAGATCACCGGCAAGCCCGCTTCAGCGAGAGCGCTGAAAAGCCATTGCGACAGCGGCCCAGCTTCCAATCCAATCCGCTTGAAGTGGCAGGCGGGGTTTGTCAGCACCGCCAGCAGCGCCTCGGGTTCGCTCGCCACCTTCACTTCCCGCACGATCCTGCCCGTGTCATCCACGATGCAGACGCTCGTCTCCTTGACCGAAACGTCTAGTCCAGCAAAATGGTCCATGCTGCGCTTCTCCTTCTGATGCTTGAGGCCGCAAACGCGGACCTCGTTTCACCCATCAGCCTGAAGCGCAGCACCCCAAATCTTCAGCTATCCACAAGTCGGCCGGCCGATTACCCCATCTTTGGGTCAGAAGCTGACCTCATGCGGCGCGTACCCAGTGTTTGACTCCCCGAAGCGGACACCGCTTCCGGCTCTGTCTTGGTCCGCTAAG
>CAZIFU010000080.1:0-1507 GCA_964539075.1 uncultured Verrucomicrobiota bacterium
TACGCGCCGGGCACGGCCCACGCGCCGCATCATGCGCCGAAGGATTGGATCGCGAAGTTCAAAGGCCAGTTCGACCAGGGCTGGGACAAGGTGCGCGAGGAAACTTTCGCGCGGCAGAAAGCGGCGGGCGTCATTCCGGCGAACGCGAAGTTGACCGTGCGCGACGCCAGCATTCCCGCGTGGGACAGCTTGAACGCGGACCAGAAGAAGGTTTTCGCCCACATGATGGAAGTCTATGCCGCCGCGCTCTCGCACTGCGACAATCAGATGGCTCGCATCCTCGACACCATTGAAAAGCAGGGTGAATTGGACAACACGCTCGTCATCTACATCCAGGGCGACAACGGCGCGAGTGGCGAGGGCGGCATGCAGGGCTTACTCAACGAGATGACGGTGTTCAACGCCATCCCCGAGGATATGAAGGAAGTCATCCGCCGCATGGACGAACTCGGCGGGCCGAACACGTTCAATCACTACCCGGTCGGCTGGGCGCACGCCATGTGTACGCCGTTCCAGTGGTGCAAGCAGGTCGCCTCGCACTTCGGTGGCACACGTAATGGCTTGGTCGTCTCGTGGCCCGCGCGCATCAAGCAGGTCGGCCAGGTCCGTTCGCAGTTCGCCTCGATCATTGACATCATGCCCACGCTGCTCGAAGCCGCCGGCGTTCCCGCACCGACGAGCATCAATGGCGTGACGCAAAAACCCATCGAAGGCACGAGCCTCGTCTATACGTTCGACGATGCGAAAGTGCCGTCGAAGCACACGACGCAATACTTCGAGATGTTTGGCAACCGCGCCATCTACCATGATGGCTGGGTGGCCGCGACGACGCCGGGGGTTGCCCCGTGGGATTCAGCCTCTGAAATGCAGGGCCGCGTGCCTGCCGTTCTCGACTACAAGTGGGAACTCTACCACGTCAGTGAGGACTACTCCGAGGCCAACAACCTCGCCGCCAAAGAACCGGCGAAGCTCAAGGAGTTGCAGGAACTTTTCTGGATCGAGGCGGAGAAATACAATGTCTTGCCCATTGAAAACAGTCGGATTGATCGCTTCGACGTGTCGCTGCGTCCGAGCCTGACCCGTGGTCGCGACGAGTTCACTTACTTCCCCAGCTTGGTGCGCATCCCGGAAGGCGCAGCGCCGGACACCAAGAACAAGTCCTGGCAGATCAAGGCCGAGGTCGTGATTCCCAAGGGCGGCGCGGAAGGCATTTTGCTCACGCACGGCGGGCGCTTCAGCGGTTGGGGATTTTACCTGCTCAAAGGCAAGCCGACGTTCTGCTATAACCTCGCTGGAGTGGCCCACTACACCGTCGCCAGCAAAGACAAGCTCACGCCCGGCGCGCACACCCTCGTCTATGACTTCAAGTATGACGGCGGTGGCATCGGTAAGGGCGGAGCGGGCACGCTACTGGTGGACGACAAGAAAGCCGGCGAAGGGCGCATCGAGCGCACGCTGGCATTCCGCATCGCGATTGACGAGACGCTGGATTGCGGCGAGGACACCG
>CAZIFU010000081.1:0-3769 GCA_964539075.1 uncultured Verrucomicrobiota bacterium
TAGCGGCTGGGATGCGAACCTCCTTTGTCCTCGAATGGAATGGCAGCAAAGCGATCGCGCCACAGTTCGGCAAGCTCACTGGCTTTGTCGGCCGCATCCCCGGTCCCTGAGCGGGTCGAAGGGAAGGTCATGTGCCACAACTCATCCGGCGTCGGGTAGGCGGCGATCTCGCCTTCCTGGCCCGTCTCCATGTCGATGGCGTAGATGCCCTGGCCGTTCGTGGCGTAGGCAAAGCGCACGGCCATCTTGCCCGCGTAATCCTTGGCCTGGCCCACGCCTTCCGTCAGCGGTTTGTCCCACGCCTTGGCCTCGTCCACGGCCAGCTTGCGATTGCGATAGACCAGCACGTAATCGGCAGTGAGCGCCTTGCCGCGTTTACCGTGGCCCTCGATGCGGCCCGGCGTGATGGGATATTCGCGCAGGATTTTGCTGCCCTCGACGACGCCCCAGCCCGCCGCTTTCAGCGCGGGATCAATGTGCTCGGCTCTGGTCTCGGCTTCGTTCATGGCTGCTCCTTGCCGCCCTCCAGGGCTTTTTTGATGTGCTTGTCAAAGTCGGATTCAAACAGCCGATCCTGCACGATCCGGTATTTCTCAAATTCACTTTCGGCAAACGCTTTCGCCACTTCCTGACTCACCTTGCCGGGATGACTCAGAATGTCCCGCTCGTTGAACTTCAGGAACGCGTTCAGCTTGCCCGCCCAATCCTGCATCGTCATGGGAATGCCGCGCTCTGCCTGATCCTCGGCGTAATCGAGATACATCGTCACGAAGCGGTCCAGCGACTTCAGTTCCTTTTCCGTGAGATAGTTTTTCGCCACGACGACATCCGGCTTGATGATCTTCCCGTGCGGCGCGTTTTTCCAGGTGGTCAGGCCCATGCGCTCTTTCTTGCTGTCTGCCCGCGCCACGATCAACTCGGCGGCGGTTCGGCCATGAATGGCAAAATGTAGCTTGTTTTGCACCGTGGCGAAAAACTTCTGGGTCGTCTCCGCCTCCGGGCTGTAATCCATCGCCGTCGCGTAGATGTCGGTGATCTTCTGGTAGAACTTCCGCTCGCTGGCCCGGATCTCCCGGATTTCCGCCAGCAGGTTTTCGTAATACTCCTTGCTCAGGAACGCCCCGTTTTTCAGCCGCTCCTTGTCCAGCACATAGCCGCGGATGGCATAATCCCGCAGCACGCCCGTCGCCCATTGCCGGAACTGGACGGCGCGGGCCGAATTCACCCGAAAGCCCACGGCGATGATGGCGTCGAGGTTGTAGAACCGTGTCGTGTAATCCTTGCCGTCTTCGGCAGTATGTCGGAAATCCCGACACACTGCTTTTTCCGCCAGTTCACCGGTGTCGAAGATGTTTTTCAGATGCTCCGTGATGGTGCTGCGGCCCTTGTCGAACAGCACGCTGATCAACTTCTGCGTCAGCCAGACGGTTTCTTCCGCCACGCGCACTTCGATGCCGTCCTCGCCCGCCTGCCGGGTGAAGATGAGGAATTCCGCGGTGCTGTTGCGGATTTGGAGTTTCTTTTCTTTGCTCATGGCGTGTCTCCTAAAGTTCTCCGGTGAAGGCTTGGTGCAGCAGCGACTTCTTCAACGCCTCCAGCGCGGCGTGCTTCCGCTCGTAGAGGCGGGCGAGGTGGTGGGTTTCGGTGGTGTTCATACGCTCAATCTCCAAGGTGATGCCACTGGCTTTCGTCGAGGTTGCGGAGGAACGCGGCGACTTCGGGGAGGCCGCCGTGCTTTTCAGCCCACTCGATATGGTCGGCAAGGCGGACCATCTTTTCGAGATTCGATGTGTGATCCCACGCTGCAAGGATGAGCGGCAATGACGGTTGCCAGCCCGCGCCGATTTGACGGCGCTCGGGAAGCAACTCCCACAGGTTGTGCCAAAGGCCGGGCTCAGGACAGACGCGACCGTTCTCGCGGCAGTAGGCAATCAGGCTTTGGGCGGTGTCGTTCATTTCTTGAAGTAGCTCTCGAAGTTGTCGCGGATGTAGCGGTTGAGCGGGTCTTGCGGGTCGAGGTCTATTGCGAAATCAATCGCCTTCCGCGCTTCCGCACGTTCGCCGCATTGGATTAGGCACATGGCCAGATTGCCCCATGCACCAGCGTCCACTGGGCCGACCTCCGTCGCCTTGCGAGCAAATGGCAACGCCTCACTGTGCTTCCCTTGTTCGCCCAGACACCGGACGATTTCGCGCAGCGTGTTGATGACGCCCGGTTGAAGTTCGTTCGCCTTGCGAAACGACGCCTCCGCCGCGGGCATTTGTTTGAGAATCCGCAGGACGAGACCACGGGTGAAATGGGCGAAGGCCATGTTTCGGCCCGGCCCGTTGGCGATCCTCTCTGTCTCCGGTAGCAGCCGGTCCTGCAACTCCTCGAACAACGGCGCTGCGCTCGCGGCATCGCCCAACGCTTTCAAAGGCTCGCTCTTGGCTTCGAGGTTCAGGGCGTCGTGGCAGATTTTCTCAAGCTGGGTGAACAGCGCCGCTTCACTGTCGCCTTTCACCGCTGGCCGTCCCACGAACACTTCCTTGCCGCTGATGAGGTCCAGATAAACATCGTTGCCGCCCTCGTGACGGAGGAACTTCAAGCGGTCGCCTTCCGTGCCCTCGGCGGCGAAGCCGGGGCGGTCACTCAGCGAGCCTTCAAGTTGCCAGCCTTGTGGGACGGCAATCTGCGTGGGCCGCTGCCCCGACAGTGCGGCGGCGACGAGGTGTTTGTCGCCCTGCTTGATCCGCCCCACATGCAGCCACGGCGCGGGCACGGACGGGCCGCGCAGTTGGTCCACCACGGCGATGTCCACCGCTTGGCCATCCCGGCGGAAGATCAAACCTCCCGCTTCCAGCTCGGACACGAACGCCTCGACATCGGCGGGCGTCATGAAGCCGACTCGGGCAAGATCATCGTCGTGGCAGCCGGTCGCGTTCGGAATGGCGCGCTGGAAGGCGGGCCAACCGCCCTTGAACCGCTCGGCGATGGCCGGGCGGCGGACGATGACGGAAATTGCTTCGACAAGGACGGCCATATCAGAGTTCTCCGGTGAAGGCTTGGTGCAGCAGCGACTTCTTCAACGCCTCCAGCGCGGCGTGCTTCCGCTCGGAGAGGTGGGCGAGGCGTTGGGTTTCTTCGCGGAGTTCAATGAGGCTATCCGCAATTTCCCTTTGTTCGGGAAGCTTCGGGAATGAAATCGGATATTTGGCGACGCTCTTTGCTCCAAGGTTTGGCTGAGCTGCGCCATTCTCAAATCCTTTGATGAGGCCTTGTCCGGCTGGGCTGGTGAGAAAGAAATAGAGAAAGCTTCCGTCCAGAAGCGATGACGGTCGGAGTATTACCAGAGAAGAAGCGACAGCGCCCTCGGTGAGTGGATCGACCAGTGCTGTTTTGCCAAGGGTTGCCCCTCTCAAACAATAGACCAAGTCTCCTGATTCAATCTTGCCGCTGCGGAGCGAATCGAACTTCTCTCGAGTGATGAAATTCATCTCTTCCATCGAGAGAGTTCCGTCGGGCTGAATGTGTCCGGTGTTGATCCACGGAATCCCGGATTCAACATACTCGTGGCGATTGGGATAGTTTTTGCCGCGATCACCATTCTCAAACTCGCATACATCGCCGAGAGATTTCTCCACCCATCCCGGGCCGCGCTGGGTGAAGACGGATTGGAGGTGGCTTTCGAAGAGGGCGCGGGCGTTTTGGAGGTTCTTTTCGGCGTTGGCTTTGGCGGTGGCGAGGCCCTCAAACGCTTCGTCCAGCAGGCCGACGATCCGCTGCTGT
>CAZIFU010000082.1:0-3981 GCA_964539075.1 uncultured Verrucomicrobiota bacterium
CTCACGCTGGCTCCAGTGGCGTCCGCTGATGGCGGCGGCGGCGGCGGGGTTGATGATCGGGCTGTTCAGCGCGTCGGTGGTGTTTGGGTTTGTGGTTCAGCGCGGCGTGGAAAAGAGGACGCCGCTGGCGGTGTTTGAGCCGGGTTTCGAGGATGCGCAGATGCCGCTCACCATCGGCTTCCCCAGCGGGCCGGGACGGTGGAGTGGGGATGCGGCGCGGGTGGTGGCGGCGGAGAACGGAGTGCCGCCGAAGGAAGGAAAGTTCATGCTCATGCTGGAACCGATGAGCAAAGGTGTGCCGCGTATTTATCAAGTGCTGGATCTGAAATCGGTGCCGTCGAGCGGAGGCTCCGAGACGCGGGACATAGAAATCTCGGCTTCGTTCGCGGCGGCCGGTGCCGACGCATCGGTGCGCTACGTGATTCGGGCGTTCGCCGTCACCGAAGCGCCGGAGAGTCTCGACGCGGCATGGTTTGACCGGCGGGATGAATCGATCGCCTCGGCCACGAGAGGCGTGGATGTCATGCCGGGAACGAAAGGCTGGCAGACCGTCAGCGTGAGGATTCAAGTGCCCCGCGCTGCCCGCAGCCTGGTGCTTTTTCTCGGAACGCGGACGCCGGACAAGGCGGCGCGGACTTCCCCGCATTATCTGGATGACGTCCGCGTGTCGTTGCTGACGCTGCCACCATTGCCGTGATGATCTTAATTTTCGCATCGCGCTAGCTTCAACAACCTGATGAAACAGCTCCGCCATTCGCTCACTGACTTTGCCAGAACAGTCGGCCTCATCAGCCTGATCGGCATCGGCTCCCTACCCACTATCAACGCCGGTCCGCGCCCAGAGTCCTTCGGAGTGTGGGACCGGGGAGAAGCCATGGATCCCAAAGTGTATCCCTTTGTGAGGGGAACCTCCTGCGATGCACCGTGGGATGAAGTGGAGAAAAAGCCGGGGGTGTATGACTGGAGCACGATGGATCAGGCGATCGAGAGAGCGTATAAGGACAAGATCTCGCTCTATTTCTCGTTTGAGGCCGGCCCGAAGACGCCGGCTTGGGTCTATGAAAAAGGGGTCCCCAAAGTGGTTACGAATGATAAGAGGCACGCAGACAAGTTCCCTCATTATCCCTATTACCTCTCCCCGGAATACAAGAAGTATTATCACCGTTTCCTCACGGAAGCCGCCAAACACATCAGCGGCTACTCCAAGGAGAAACAGGAGCGCATTGCCTTCATCCAAGTCAAAACGGGGTGCACGGGGGACGAGTGTCCCTATAAGGGCGACGCTGTTGATTCCAAATACCGCTTGAGCCCAAGTGACAAGGCGTGGAAGCAATTCCGGCTCGAGACCTTCGCCCTGTATGCAAAACTATTTGGTCCGGATTCCGGACTTAAAATCAGCCTTCTATTAAACGGCGTTGATCCCGAGTCCGAGGGCGGTAAGAAAGACCACTCCGAAGAGTGGAAATGGGCGACCACCAATCTCAAGGAAGGTTTCGGCATCAAGAACGGGGCGCTCTCCCGGGGCCACCATCTGAGCGGTGAACGCGCGGCGGTGACCACTTTCCTTCCCTACCTTGTCGACCCCAAGGGCTTTACCCTGTTTCGGCGGTCGGAGATGGACCAAACTTGGACGAGGCCGTGGTATCAACTCAATGTCCCGCTCAGTTTTTACTGGGGCGCCATCAATGCCCTGAACTCGGGCCAGAGCGTGTGGGACATCAGCAAGAGTGCCATGCAGGTGAGCAAGGAGCAGGGTTTTGATTATTCGTTCTATTTCTTCAACAAGTATGCAGGGCAGATTTATCCCGCGACCGCCACCGATGCGTTCTGCGCCTTGCACAAAGGGTTGGATGCCGCGGATACGGTGGCTTATCCCGAGGCGAAGTTTGGGAAGGCCTCCCACGGAAACGTGGAGCGGATGGAAAAAATTCGTGCCGCCTATGCGAAGTATGGTGCGGCAAACGACGACAAAAAGGCCCTGACACTTGGGCAGGTCGCACAACGCGGTGATCAAGCTGGATTCAATGACGCAGGCTGGGAAATCTGGCCGGACAACTACTCCCGGTTGCTCGACCAGATCGATGCGGATGCCACCTCCGTCCCGCTGTGGCGCGTCGGCGGCCCCATCACTCCGACGTCTCCGATCTACTCCCGATTTGCGCGCGGCTTCGAGCACTCCTCCGGAAAGGACGCCATGTATTTCAAACTGCACGATGGCTTCTCCCCTGACGCCAAGCCCAAGGTCATGTCGATTACCGTCGTCTGGCATGACGGGCAGGAACGCTCCACCTGGAAACTGGATTACGATGCCGGCGCCCCGACCATGAAGACCGCGCTCTCAGTCACCGGCAAAGGGGACCAGCGATGGCACCATGAGGCCGTCACTCTGCAAGACGCGGTCTTCCGTCATGGTGGAACCAAAGGCGCTGACCTGGCTCTGGTGAACACGGACGCCAAGGATGACATCTTCAGCCTCGTCGAAGTTCACCGCGGTGAGCAGGAACTTCCAGCGCTGCGTCCTCCCACCGAAGTGCGTGCCTTCCCCGGCTCTGCGAAAGGCACCAAGTATGGAAAGGGCGGAAAGGGCGATAAGATTAAGAAAGACAAAAAGAAGAAATAGCCCAATGAGCACACACAACAGCATGAACACACTCAAAGCCCCCTTCATCGACCGTCGCCATTTCCTCCGTGGGCTTGGAATGGCGCTCGCGCTTCCGGCTTTCGAAAGTCTCAACGTCGGCTTCGCGGCATCGGCTCCGAGCCCAAAGCCCAGGCGCCTCATCTGCATTGGCAATCATCTGGGCTTCTGGCCGGGCGGATTTTTTCCTACGGCGGAAGGGCGTGACTATGCGATCAGCCAGACGCTGGCTCCGTTGCAGGCGCATCGCGGGGATTTCACGGTCTTCTCTCATCTCGATCACGGCGCGAAGGGCGGTCACGGCGCGGTGCATTCGTTTCTGACGGGCGTGAAGAAGGAGGAATCGGCCGGGTTCCCGGAGAAGAACATTTCGATCGACCAGGTGGCGGCGGAGCATGTCGGTTCCGCGACGCGGTATCCTTCGATCACGGCGGGGATTGGCGAAGGCACGAACATGTGCTGGAACCGCGCGGGCGTGTGCCTTCCGCCGGTGGATAATCCGGCGCGTCTGTTTGAGGCGCTGTTTGTCGAGTCAAGCGCGGGCGCGAAGGCGGCGGAACGCGTGCGCCTGTCGAACCGGGCCAGCGTGCTCGATGCGTTGCGCGAGTCGGCGAAGCAATTGGGCGGCAATCTGGATGCGGCGGACCGCAGCAAGCTCGATCAGTATCTGACCTCGGTGCGCGACGTGGAGCGTCGGCTGAAAATGTCCGAGGCGTGGCTGGGGCGGCCGAAGCCGAAGTCACCCATCGACGCGATCAAGGACGAGGAGCGGATGCAGATCGAGGAGATCCCGCTGTTTCTGGATTTGATGACGCTCGCGTTGCAGACGGATTCGACGCGCGTGGCGACCTTTGAAGTTCCGCTGCAATTCCACACCACCGACCTCGACGTCGGCAGCTATCACGGGTTGTCGCACCACAGCAAGCAGGAGGGCCTGCTCACGCAGTTGCAAGTCGTGGAGAAATACCTTATGACGCAGTTCGCGCACTTGTTCGGGAAGTTGAAGGAGGCGGGACTGATGGACAGCACGCTGGTCGTGACCGGCAGCGGCATGGGCAATGCCTCGAACCATTCGAATCGTGATTTGCCGGTGCTGCTCGCGGGTGGCGGCCTCAAGCATCAGGGCCATCTCGTCTGCCCGGAGGAGGATCGCAAACGCATTCAGTTGTCCAATCTCTGGCTGTCCACGCTCCAGTGGTTCGGCGTCGAGCGCCAGCGCTTCGGGCGCAGCACGGGGACGTTTACGCCGATGAAGATTGGCTGAAGAAGAAGGTCTCACGCAGAGGCGCTGAGACGCAGAGAAAGAACCACTCAATCACTAACTACCCACATGAACTTGCATC
>CAZIFU010000083.1:0-11627 GCA_964539075.1 uncultured Verrucomicrobiota bacterium
GGCAGTTACGATACCGGTTCAGACCGGCTGTTCATCGAAGCAGTGTGGAAGTTTTAACACAAACGTCACGCGCCGCCCCGACCGAAGCTGCTAATAATTCCAAGACAACCCAAACGCCAACCATGAAACCTGCCGTCAACCTGCTCGCTCTCCTGGCTGTCATTGCCTCCATCTCAATCTCCGCCCGAGCCGGGAACATCACCGTCAAAGGTTCCGACACACTGGTCATCCTCGCCCAAAAGTGGGCCGAGACTTACATGGGCAAGCATCCCGAAACTAAAATCCAGGTCACCGGGGGTGGTTCCGGCACGGGCTTCGCCGCCCTCCAAAACCAGACCACCGATCTGGCCGACGCGTCCCGGAAGATCAAGGCTGCTGAAATCGCCGCGTGCCTCAAGGCCTTCGGCAAGCGTCCGACCGAATACAAGGTCTGCCTCGACGGCCTCTCGGTCTATGTCAACGCCAACAACCCGTTGAAGGAACTGAGCGTGCCGCAACTCGAAAAAATCTTCACCGGAAAGACCAGGAACTGGAAGGAAGTGGGCGGCCCCGACGCGCCGATTACGGTGTATAGCCGCGAGAACAGTTCGGGCACCTACGAGTTCTTCAAGGAGCACGTGCTCCAGGGTAAGGACTTCGCCGCCAGCGCGCAGACCATGCCCGGCACCGCGGCGGTGTTGCAGGCCGTGGGCAAGGATAAGAACGGCATCGGCTACGGCGGTGCGGCCTACGGCGCGGGCGCCAAACATCTCGCGATCAAGAAAGAGGAAGGTTCGCCCGCCATCGAACCGTCGGAAGAGAACGTCATCAAGGGCGAATACCCCATCTGGCGTTACCTTTATGTCTATGTGAACCCCGCGCTCGACAAGGGCGAGATCGCGGCTTACCTGAACTGGATACGCAGCGACGAAGGCCAGAAGGTCGTCAAAGATGTCGGTTATTTCCCGCTGCCCGAAAAATTGCGCGAGAAATAGCCGCGTTGGCCCGCGCAACACTTGATTGCTGTTCCTCCAAACTGCAATCCTGGGGCAGACGCGCCTGCTGAGTGGCCGTGCGCTCTGCCCCAAACAATATAGATCGCCTTGTTAAATCGCAATGCCATAGGGAAACGAAGCCGCCGGTGGATTGGCATCCATCGCGGGCACCAGGCGCGTCCGCTGGAGTGGTTGGCAGAAAAGTTCATCTTCACCGTCTCGCTGTCGGCGATTCTCATGGTGTTCCTCATTTTTCTGTTTGTCGCCCGCGAGGCGCTGCCGATTTTTCTCGGCCAGATGAACAGCGCGCTCGTCCAGCCGACGATCCCGGTTGAGGACAGGGACAACCATTCGACGAAGGAACTGTGCGAATATCTCGGCCTCACAGAAAGGCAGTTTGCCGAGATGGACCGGGAAACACTCAAAACGCTGATGGAAGTCAAAATCGAGGCGCAGACCGAAATTCCCGCCGGGTTCCGTGACGACAAAGACGCCCGCATCAATACGACGCAATGGCGCTACCTGCTCCTGCCGCATCAATGGACCGGGTATGACAAGCCTGACTACATCTGGCAGCCCGTCGGGCAGATCAAGAAATACAACATCATCCCGCTATTCGTCGGCAGCCTGAAGACGACGCTGGTCGGGTTGCTCTTTGCCGTGCCGCTGGCCGCTGCCGCGGCGATTTACGTTTCGCAACTGGCCCGCCCGCACGCCCGTGAAATCATCAAACCCGCAATTGAATTGCTCTCCGGAATTCCCTCCGTCGTCGTCGGCTTCTTTGCGCTGCTGGTCATGGCCACCGTTCTCCAAAAAGTTTTCGGCTACGAAACCCGGCTCAATGCTTTTGTCGCGGGCATTGCGCTCGGATTCGCCGTCATTCCCATCGTCTTCTCCATCGCGGAAGACGCGCTCACGAGCGTGCCGCGCAGTTACACCCAGGCTGCCCTCGCGCTCGGCGCGTCGCGCTGGCAGACCGCGTGGCAAATCGTCCTGCCCGCGGCGCTGCCGGGCGTCTTCGCGGCCACGGTGCTCGGCTTCGGTCGGGCCATTGGCGAAACGATGATCGTGCTCATGGTTTGCTCCGCCAGCGTCATGTCGTGGAGCATCTTCGACTCGGCCCGCAGCATCACCACCACCATCGCTGCGGAAATGGCGGAGGCCGTCTCCGGCGGGCACCACTACCGGACTTTATTCATGCTCGGCGCGCTGTTGTTCGCCGTTACGTTCGTCTCCAACATGGTCGCGGACGCGGTCATTCACCGGCTGAAACAAAAGCTGGAGGGCAAACGGGCATGACGGCGCATTCGCCACGAACGAGGCGACACTTCCGCGCGATGAAGTTGGACTTCGCCTCGTTCTTCTTCGGCGGCCTGACGGGACTCGCGACGTGGTTCATCCTCGCGTTGCTTGCCGTCATCCTGCTCAACATTTTCGTCAACGGCTGGACTGGTCTGTCATGGCGGTTCGTCAGCACGATTCCTAAAAAGGATTTCTTTGACCCGGCGACCACCGGAGTCCTGCCCATGATCATCGGCACAACGATTCGTGTGCTGGTAATGACAATCTTTGTGATTCCTGTTGGCGTGGTCACGGCGATTTACCTCACTGAGTATGCGCCGAACGTCTCGCTCGTGACGCGCGTCATTCGTGCGGCCGTCAACAATCTCGCGGGCGTGCCCTCCATCGTTTTCGGTTTGTTTGGCCTCGGCTTTTTCATCAATTTCATCGGCCGCAATCTCGACGCCTTGCTCCACCATCCCGGGCCGGCCTGGGGCCAGCCCGCGTTGATTTGGGCGTCGCTCACACTCGCCGTGATGACGTTGCCCGTCGTCATCGTCGCCACCGAGGAATCGCTCAAGGCCATTCCGCCCGGCCTGCGCGAAGCCAGTCTCGCGCTCGGAGCGACCAGGCTGGAAACGATCATCCAGATCGTCCTGCCGCAGGCGCTGCCCGGCATCATGACCGGCGGCATCCTCGCCGTCAGCCGTGCCGCCGGCGAAGTCGCGCCGATTCTGTTCACCGGTGTCGCCTATTACATGGCCACGCTGCCGCACAAATTGAGCGATCAGTTCATGGACCTGGGCTACCACGTATTCGTTCTCTCAACGCAATCGCCCAACATCGAACAAACTCGTCCGATCCTCTTTGGCACCGTGCTCGTACTGCTGGTGTTGACGTTCGCGCTGAACTTCGTGGCGATTCTTATTCGCGCGCGTGTGCGCAAGAAACTCCGCGCGCTTGCCTGATTGGTATGGCTGAAACGATTCTCCCCAAAATCTCCGTGGACGAAACCCCGCCGGCCTCCGTTGCCACAGCGGCTGACGGGTTGATCGAGGTGAGCCAGCTTTCCCTCTACTACGGCCCATCGCGCGCGCTCAAAGACATCAGCCTGTCCATCCGCGAGCGCGTCGTCACCGCGCTCATCGGGCCGAGTGGCTGCGGCAAGTCCACCTTGCTCCGTTGCTTCAATCGTATGAACGACCTCATTGACGGCGTGCGTATCGAAGGCTCCGTGCAGATCGGCGGGCACGACATCAACGCTGCGGACGTGGACGTGATCGAGCTGCGCAAGCGCGTCGGCATGGTGTTCCAGAAATCCAATCCGTTTCCCAAATCCATTTACGACAACGTCGCCTACGGACTCCGGCTTCAGGGTCTGAAGAACAAATCCGGACTCGACGCGGCGGTGGAAGAAAGTTTGCGCAGCGCGGCGTTGTGGGACGAGGTCAAAGACCGGCTGCACGCCAGCGCGCTGAGTCTCTCCGGCGGCCAGCAGCAACGTCTTTGCATCGCCCGTGCCATCGCCGTGAAACCGGAAATTATTTTGATGGACGAACCGGCGTCCGCGCTCGATCCCATCGCCACGTCGCGCGTGGAAGACCTGATTCTCGAACTGAAAAAGGACTTCACCATTATCATCGTCACGCACAACATGCAGCAGGCCGCGCGCATGTCCGACCATACCGCCTTTTTCTATCTGGGCGAACTGATCGAGTTCGATACGACGCGGAAAATTTTCACCAGCCCGGGCCAGAAGCGGACGGAAGATTACGTGACGGGCCGCTTCGGATGACGCACATTGCCAACGTATGGAACACCACTTCGACCACCTGCTCGGCGACCTTAAAGAAAAACTCCTGACGATGGCCAGCCACGCGGAGACGGCCGTCAACCGCGCCATCGAAGCCCTCGTCACGCGCAATCTCGACCTCGCCCTCAAAGTGAAAGACGACGACGCCGTGCTCGATCGTTTTGAGATCGAAGTGGATGAACTGGCCATACAGCTTTTGTCGAAAGCGCCGCTGGCCAGCGACCTCCGCTTCGTCACCGTCGCCATGAAAATTTCCCAAAACCTTGAACGCATCGGCGACGAAGCCACCAAGATCGCCAAGCGTGCCCGCGATCTCACGAAACAACCGCCTTTGAAGTTCAACCTGGATTTACCGCGCATGGCCATACTCTCGCTCGGCCTGCTCAAAGCCGCGCTCGACGCCTTCGTTCATCGCAACTCTGAAGCCGCGCGGGCCTTGATTCCCAAAGACAAGGAAGTGGACTCGCTCAACAAAGCCATCAACCGTCAACTGACGCAGCACATGATGGACGACCGCGAGAGCATCCCGCGTTGCCTCAATCTGATGATCGTCTCGCGCAGCCTCGAACGCATCGCCGACCACGCCACGAACATCGCCGAGGAAGTCGTTTATCTTTACGAGGCCAAGGACATCCGGCACACTGGCCAGGGCCAGACGCCGCAGGCTTGAATCCATGCAAAAATGCGCCGCGGAATTCTTCGGCACGTTCGCGCTCGTCTTCGCGGGCACGGGCGCCATCGTCATCAATCAGGCCAGCGGAGGCGTCATCTCGCACGTGGGCATCGCGCTCACCTTCGGGCTGGTGGTGCTGGCAATGATTTACGCCGTGGGCGATGTCTCGGGCGCGCATTTGAATCCAGCGGTAACGCTCGGCTTCTTCGCCGCGCGGCGGCTGGAGGGAGGGACCGTGCTGCCTTACCTCGCCAGCCAAAGCGCTGGCGCGCTGGCGGCCAGCGTTTTGTTGCGCGCGCTGTTTCCCGCCAGCGAACTGCTCGGGGCGACGCAGCCGGCGGGCGCCGCGTGGCAGTCTTTTGTTCTGGAAGCGGTGCTCGCCTGGCTGCTGATGTTCGTGGTGCTGGCCGTCTCCACGGGTGCGAAAGAGAAAGGCATCACGGCGGGCATCGCGGTCGGCGCGGTGATCGCGTTCGAGGCAATGTTCGCCGGACCAGTTTCCGGCGCTTCGATGAACCCCGCGCGCTCGCTTGCTCCGGCGGTGGTGTCCGGCCACTTCGAGTCGCTCTGGATTTACCTGCTCGCGCCGACGCTCGGAGCATTGACGGCGGTGTTCACCTGCCGTTGCACGCGCGCGGATGACTGCTGCAAATCCCCGGAGGCCGTTTCCCTCACATGACCCACGCCCGCCCGCAACCCAGGCGCGTCCTGTTCGTGTGCGTGGAAAACGCCAATCGCAGCCAGATGGCGGAGGCGTTCGCGCGCATGCACGGCGCCGGGAAAGTCGAGGCTTGCAGCGCCGGCTCGCGGCCCGGCGGCCACGTCAACCCCAAAGCCATCGCCGCGATGCGCGAACTGGGTTATGACCTCGGCCAGCACCGTTCCAAATCGCTCCAGGAAATCCCGGACGTGGAATTTGACTTCGCGATCACGATGGGTTGCGGCGATGAGTGCCCGCTGGTGCGGGCGAAGCAACGTCTGGACTGGCAGATTCCCGACCCCAAACATCTGTCGCCGGAGGAATTCCGCGCCGTGCGCGACTTGATCGGGCAGAAGGTCAAGGCGCTGCTGGCGTCGCTTTAGAATAGGCGGCCGCCGAGGGCGCATCACAGTTTTTAGGAAGTCCGACGCAGGGGTCGAAAAGCTCCAAATTCCAAGCTCCAACCTCCAGAGAAACCTCAAACACCAAGTCTCAAAGGGCGCCCGAAGCGTTGTTTGGTGTTTGAGATTTGGAGCTTCTCTGGTGCTTGGAGGTTGGAGGTTGGTGCTTCGCTCATCCCGTGCTCACAAAGTCGAATGCGCCGGGCCGCCTGGTCTGCCCTTGAATCCCGCTTGTTTTCCGCGCGTCGGATTGGTTATATGCTGCAAGCGCATTTAATTGATGTCACTCCAACCACAACTGACGCTTTGCGAATCACCATGAACGTTTACCTGAATTGTTTTTTACAGCGGCTTCTCCCCAGTCTCCTGCTGGCTGTCGGACCGCTGGATTTGAACGCGGCCAACTGGCCCCAATGGCGCGGCCCCGACTTCAACGGCTCCAGCCCGGAAAAAAATCTGCCCGCCACGTTCAGCAAGACCGAGGGCGTGGCCTGGAGCGCGCCGCTGCCCGGCCCGAGCGGTTCAACGCCGATCGTCTGGGGCGACAACGTGTTCGTGGCCTCCACGGATGAGAAGGACAAGACCTGCGTGGCCCTGGCGTTCGACCGCAAGACCGGCATGGAATTGTGGCGCGTCAAGGTCGCCGAAAGCATGGGCCAGGATCGCAACAGCACTTTCTCCAATCCGTCGCCGGTCACCGATGGCCGGCGCGTGTGGTTTTACTACGGCACGGGCGACTTGGTGTGCTTCGACCTGGCCGGCAAGGAAATCTGGCACCGCAACATCCAGACGGACTACGGCCAGTTCGCCTATCAATGGACCTACGGCGCCAGCCCGCTGCTCTACGATGGCCGCCTTTATGTGACCGTCCTGCAGCGCAACGTGCCGGTGCACGGCCGGGGCCGTGAGAATGGCGATTCGTACTTGCTCGCCCTCGACGCGGCCACCGGCAAAGAGGCTTGGAAAGCGCCCCGCCCATCCGAAGCCCACGAGGAATCGCTCGAAGCCTACTCCACACCGATGCCGTACAATCACAATGGCCGGACGGAATTGATCATCACCGGCGGTGATTGCATCAGTGGCCACGACCCGGCCACCGGGAAGGAAATCTGGCGCTGGGGCACGTGGAACCCGACCCGCATCGGCCACTGGCGGCTGGTCCCCTCGGCGACGGCGGGCGCGGGTTTGGCGCTGGTGTGCGGCCCCAAGGGCGCGCCGGTTTACGCGGTGAAACTCGGCGGCAAAGGCAACCTCGCAAATACGGGCCTGGCCTGGCAAAGCCACGTGCAAGCCACCGAAGATCCCGCCACCGCCGGACGCTCCCTGGACACGCGCGACCTCACCAGTGACGTGCCCACGCCGCTGTTTTACGACGGGAAGTTTTATGTGTTGAACGGTACGCAGAAGACACTGTTCTGCGTGGAACCCTCCGGCAAAGTGGCCTGGTCGGGCTCGCTCAAAGGCCGGAACCTTTTCCAGTCCTCGCCCACCGCGGCGGATGGCAAAATCTACGTGATGAACTGGGCGGGCGAGGTCTTCGTGGTGCAGGCGGGTGGCGCCGAGTTCAAGCTGTTGCACCTCGCCGACATGGGCGACAACGACACGATGCTGCGCGCGGCGATCCCCATCAGTCAGGGCCAGCTTTTCATCCGCACCAACCAGAAGCTCTATTGCGTCGGCAAGGGCAAGTGAATCCGGGGGCGATCAAGCTCCAAACTCCAAGCACCAAGCTCCAGAGAAACTTCAATCACCAAACATCAAACCGTTACGCTCCTTTGGGGGCTTGAAGTTTGGAGCTTCTCTGGATGTTGGAACTTGGAGCTTGGAGCTTTTCCCCTCGGTTGTTTCACTCGCGGTATGCCGCTGCCGTACAAAATCGCCACGCTGCTTTACTGCTTCAATGAGCGGGACGACGTGCTGTTGCTCGAACGGGCCAGGGAACCCAACCGCGGCCTGTGGAGTCCGTGCGGCGGAAAGCTGAAGACCGACGAAGGCGAATCACCCTACGCCTGCGCCGCCCGCGAGGCGCGCGAGGAACTCGGCCTTTCCTTATCTCCAGCCGACTTCCATCTCGCTGGCCTCGTCAGCGAACACGGTTACGAAGGCCAGGCGCACTGGCTCATGTTTTTGTTCGAGTTGAGACCGCGCTTGCGCCAATGCCCGCCGCCCATGAGCGAAGGTCGCTTCCAATTTTTCCCGCGCGCCTCGCTGGACGGCCTGCGCCTCCCGCAGACCGACCGCGAACGCATCTGGCCGTGGTTCTGGCAATATCGCGGCGGCTTCTTTGCCGCGCACTGCCATTGTCATCCGGACGGACGCAACGACTGGACGTTGGAAGAAAGTCGGACGGCGAAAGGCGTATGAGGAAACTTTTGCAGCCTATGTTGGCGAGTATTCAATGCTTAACTCCAAACCAAGAACATTCATAAATGATTGACCAAGCAAAATTCAAACTAATCAAAGAGAAGTATGGTCATTATGCGAGCTGGGCGGTTTGGGCTGACGGCAGTGAAAAACCCAAAGATAATATTGGCGACTTGAGCATCTTTGAGATTGAGGAAGTGGATGGTCTTTTAAGTCAACTGAAACCGGATGTTGTATTGGTCGGTCTCAACATATCACGCAGAATTCAATTTCCTCTTGGGAATTTTCATGATGGAAGAGCCGACTCCATGGACTATAAGCTCAGGTATGCTTTGAATGGAACTTCACTCTGGGGAGCATACATGACAGATATAATTAAAGATTTTGAGCAAAAAGCATCTGGGAAAATGATGGCATATTTACGAAGCGAAAAAACATTTGAAAAAGATAATGTAGAAATATTCAGGGAAGAATTAAGAGATCTGGGCGTTAATCAACCAACCCTCATAGCGTTTGGTGAAGATGCGTTCAAGGTGTTAACTAGGAATCTAGGAGAACATTATGATGTCTGGAAGATGCCACACTACAGTAAATATATCAGCAAAGAAAAATACCGGGAGGAAATTGGATCAATTATCGAATCGAAAGATAATCAGCCTAATACGGATATAGGCCGCAAATCTTCCCCCGGAAAATTTCCCCGCTGACTTGGTTCATCGCCCCGCTCCCTCCGCTGGCTGGTTGTTCCGTGCCCGCGCGGACCGTCGAAAGCGCCAGAGGACTGGCGCACTCCAAAACGCTTCGCGGCCTTCGTGAGTCGCCGGAACACGCGCCAGCGTCCTGGACTGCGGCGGGCCCTCCGCCGCTTTCGTTGCGCTGGCAGGTGCGCCACCCTACGCCCAACGCAACTGGTTTGCTTTTTCTATTTGGGAACATTCAACATGCAACATCGAACATTCAAAGACGGCTCCATCATTGCACTGCGTTGAATGTTGAATGTTGAATGTTGGTTGTTGAATGTTTCCGCTTCCATTAGCCTCGCGCGCATGGACGAGCCGGTCATTGATCTGCAAAGCGACCATTACTTCATGGGCGAAGCCTTGCGCCAGGCCGTGCGCGCGTTCGAGGCCGGGGAGGTGCCCGTGGGCGCCGTGGTGGTGCGCGAAGGCCGCATCATCGCCCGCGCCTGCAACCAGGTCGAACTGCTCAAGGACGCCACCGCGCATGCCGAAATGCTCGCCCTGACCCAGGCCGAGGAAGTGGCGGGCGACTGGCGCCTGACCGATTGCACACTTTACGTCACCAAGGAACCGTGTCCGATGTGCGCCGGGGCGATGGTGCACACGCGGCTGGCCCGCCTGGTTTACGGCGCGGGCGATCCCAAGGGCGGCGCGGCGGGCGGCGCGCTCAATCTGTTGCAGCTCCCCTCCTTGAATCATCGTTGTGAAATCACCGGCGGTGTGCGCGCCGCCGAGTGCCGCCAACTGTTGCAGGATTTTTTTGTGGCGCAGCGGACGAAACCTTAGCAGACCGCTGAAAAACCGCCCCCGCTATGTAGCCGCCGACGTGAGGAGGCGGACAGCACCTGCAATTCTCCGAAACCCGCCTCCTCACGTCGGCGGCTACCTTTTTAAAGGGCTGTTAGCTCACCGCGATCAGCGAGACCTTTTCGTTCTGCTCGTTGCGGGCGACGCCTTGCGCGCGCGGGTCGAGTATCAACTTGCCATCCACCACGAACATGTAGTGATGGTGGCCATGGCCCAGGTGACACTGCGCATGCCAGGCCCCGTCCGGGTGGCGTTTCATCGGGTGGGCGTTGGGATGCCAGTCGTTGAAGTCCCCGACCAGCGAGACGTTTTTGGCTTCCGGCGCCCGGCAGACGAAGTTGATGGGCCTGGCCATTTTGGTCTCGAACGGACGGCGGCTGACTCCGGCGAACGGCGAATGGTGTGCGTTCATAGTGAGTAACGACGGATGCGGTGGAGCAGGGTCATGAAGATGTCGTGGCGAACATGTGATTTGCCGGCGCCATTTAGAACGGAAATCGCGGCTGCCGTGCAAGAAGTTTTTTGCGAAAAGTTGTTCCGCCACATTCGACCTGCCTGTTGTCGGTGAAAGATAAAGTCGCCGCGGAAAAAAGCAACCCGCCGGGCGGGGGCGCAACCCGAATTAACGGGCAACTGCCTGCCCGGTGGGGCGAGACTCTGTCGAGCCGTGGCGTTATCGGACGGACTCGGCTCGACGGAGTCTCGCCCCACCGCTGCGTCAGAAACGTCTCCCACAGCGAAGCAACCGATATTTCAAATAAACCTCCCGTGCGTTGAAGGCTGCAATCCGCCAGCCTTGCCTGCCATCGAGAAAACCGCCCCGCAAAAGATAGCCGCGCAACCAGCGGCCGGCCGCGTGGCAGTAAGGCGCCACCGGGCTGGCGGTCTTGCCCTGCTCGCGCCGGGTCTCCGCCCACAGCCGGGCATAATGCTGGCAGCGCGCCCAGTGATCGGCGGCGTCCCGAAACGAATAATGATGCAATTCCCCCTGCAACGCGCGGATGGGCCCCGTGATTTCGAGCCGCTCATGGACCTTGCCGCCGGCAAACCGCGCCCGGTCGCGCCGAAACAGCCGCACCAGCCGGTCCGGATACCAGTCCCCGTGGCGGATCCAGCGCCCTTCATACAGCACGCAACGGGGCATGCTGAAACCGGCGGCCTCCGCCGGCGGGCCGGCCTGCTTGAGCGCGCGGACCTCTTCGCGCAAGGCCGGGGAAAGTTCCTCGTCCGCGTCGAGGCTGAACACCCAATCGTGCGCCGCCAGCGACAGCGCCAGGTTTTTCTGGGCCACGTAACCGGGCCAGTCCTGCTGCTGCCAGCGCGCGCCAAACTCGCGGGCGATTTTTTCGGTGCCATCCGTGCTGCCGGAATCCACGATGACAATCTCGTCGTCCAGGTCCGCGCAGCTTTTGAGGCAGCGCGCGAGGTTGGCCTCTTCATTCAAAGTGATGAGGCAAAAGGAAATTTTCATTCACGGCGGACTGAAGCGCCCGGCGCGGCCTGGGTTGCCGGAGGGAGCGGGCGCCCGATAAAAATCAGGTCCAGCCCGAAGAGCGCCCTTACCCGGTAGGGCAGCCACGGAAAGACCGGGATGCCCGTGCGGCCGCCGCCCAGCAGGTGACCGCCCACGGGACGAATTTCGATGTCGGTGAAGCACGGCTGGAGCTGATGGCGCAGGAGCGTCACCGAATAGGTGCGCAGATGCGAAGGGTCCCGCTCAAAGGGTCGGCCGGCCAGAAAACGCAGGCGGTTGCGCAGCCGGAACGCGTTGGGCACCGAGCCGATGACGCGCCCGGCGGGTTTCAACACGCGCGCGATTTCCCGCAACGCCCGCAGCGGAAAGCGCAAGTGCTCCATCACCTCGGCGAACACGA
>CAZIFU010000084.1:0-10210 GCA_964539075.1 uncultured Verrucomicrobiota bacterium
GGGCCCTGCGGAGCCGGGCCGGGAGGGTCGGATTTGAAGAACTGTTTGCTCAGGGAGCCGCGGCGGAGGCGGTCGATGGATTGCATTTGTTGAAGCAGGGCCTGTCGCTTTTCGAGAAGACTGTCGGGATTGGGCTTCATGAGGATATTGTATCCTACTAGATACAGCCTGCAGCATCAAAACATCCCTCCTGCCTTCTGTTCCACTTTGGGTTGCTCAGCGGTCACACACCCGATCGTCTGAATGAAATCGGAAAGGTTGAAAATTGAATTATGGCAGGCACGAGTGGTCGACTCTTGCCGGATGGTGCGAAACCGTCATAGATTAACGCCATGGCGCACGCCGAGTTTGTCCATCTGCACCTGCACACCGAGTACTCGCTGCTCGATGGCGCCTGCCGGCTTGACCGGCTGATGGACAAGGCACACGAGCTGAAATTTCCCGCGCTGGCCATCACCGACCACGGCGTGCTGTACGGGGCGATTGATTTTTACCAGGCTGCGCGCGACAAGGGCATCAAGCCGATCATCGGCTGCGAAGTGTATGTCGCGCCCGGCAGCCGGCGCGAAAAAAAAACCACGCCCGGCGCGCGCGACGTCTATCATCACCTCGTGCTGCTGGCGAAGGACAAGACCGGCTACCAAAACCTCGTTCGACTCGCCACCGCCGCCCACCTGGAGGGTTTTTACTACAAGCCGCGCATTGACAAGGAACTGCTGGTTGCGCACAAGGAGGGGTTGATCGCGCTCTCCGGCTGCCTGGCCAGCGAAATCCCCGATTTGATCCTGAAAGACCAGCTCGACCAGGCGCGCCAGACGATTGACTGGTTCAAACAAACGCTCGGCCCGGAGAATTTTTACCTTGAACTGCAAAATCACGGCCTCGCCGAACAGGCCGGGGTGAACCGTTATTTGATCCCGTGGGCGAAGGAATTTGGCCTCCCGCTCGTCGCGACCAATGACGTGCATTATCTGGAGAAAAGTCATTCCACCGCCCACGACTGCCTCGTTTGCATCGGCCGGCAGATCACGCGAGACGATCCCAAACCGCGCTACACGGCGGGACAGTTTTACCTGCGCCCAGCCGAGGAAATGAAGGCGCTCTTTGCCGAGACGCCCGACGCCGTCCAGAACACGCTGGCCATTGCCGAGCAATGCCAGTTGGAAATCGAGTTTGGCAAACTACATTACCCGGTCTTCCATCCGCCGGAGCATTACACCCGCGAAGGCTACCTGCGCCTTTTGTTGGTCGAGGGTTTGCAACAACGCTACGGCATCCGCGCCCGCGTCGAAGGCCAGGAGTTTATCGTCGAGAGCCTCGAAGACGCGCGGCGCCTGCCGACTTATGGGGCGCCGGCTTCCCCATCGGCGGTGGAAGAAGGACCGGTCCGCGACCTCAACAACTACGCCGTCATCGCCGCTCTCAAAGGCCTGCTCGACCGCCTCCAACTCGAACTCAAAGTCATCGAAAAGACCGGCTTCATCAGCTATTTTTTAATCACCGGCGATTTCGTGCGTTACGGCCGCAGCCGGGGCATCTCGTGCGTCGCGCGCGGCTCGGCGGCTGGTTCGATTGTGACTTACCTGCTGGAAATTTCCAACGTGGATCCGATCCGTTACGGGCTGCTGTTCGAGCGCTTTCTGAACCCCGAACGCATCAACCCGCCGGACATTGACATTGATTTCGCCGACGACCGCCGCGCGGAAGTCATCGAGTATGTGCGCCAGAAATATGGCCGGGACGCCGTCGCGCAGATCATCACCTTCGGCACCATGGGCGCCAAATCGGTCCTGCGCGACGTGGGCCGCGTGATGGGCCTGAATTACGGCGAGTGCGACCGCCTGGCCAAAATGATCCCCGCCGGTCTGGACATGAACCTGACCAGGGCGCTGGCGCAATCGCCCGAATTCAAGCAGGCTTACGAGACCGAGGATCAGACGCGCGAACTGATGGACACCGCCTTCATCCTCGAAGACATCACGCGCAACGCCTCGGTCCACGCCGCCGGCGTCGTCATCGGCGACCAGCCGCTGGTCAACCTGCTCCCGCTCAAGCAGGACGAGGAGGGCACCATCGTCACGCAATACGCGATGAACCCCGTGGGCGAGCTGGGTTTGTTGAAAATGGATTTTCTGGGCCTCAAGACGCTGACCGTCATCCGCAACACCTGCGAGATGGTCCAGGCGACCCGGGGCATCGCGGTGCCCATCGAAGACCTGCCGTTGGACGACGCGAAAACCTACGACCTGCTCAACAAGGCGAACACGGTGGGCATTTTTCAGTTGGAATCCGGCGGGATGCGCGACCTGTGCCGCAAGTTCCAGATCAGTTCCATCGAGCACATCACCGCGTTGATTGCGCTCTATCGCCCCGGCCCGATGGAACTGATCCCGGAATTCATCAAGCGCCGCCACGGCGAGGTGAAAATCGAATACGAGCATCCGTTGCTGGAGCCGATTTCGCGCGAGACTTACGGCATTTTGATCTACCAGGAACAGGTGATGCAGGCGGCGCAGGTGCTCGCCGGCTACACGCTCGGCGGCGCCGATCTGCTGCGGCGCGCGATGGGCAAGAAAAAGGTGGAGGAAATGCAGAAGCAGCGCGAGACGTTCGTCAAGGGCTGCGCAAAAGCCAACCACATCCCCGCCGCGAAAGCCAACCCGATTTTTGATGTGCTGGAAAAATTCGCCGGCTACGGCTTCAACAAATCGCACGCCGCCGCCTACGCCATCGTCGCCTACCAGACTGCTTACCTGAAGGCCAATTATCCGGTCGAGTTCCTCAGCGCGATGATGACCAACGACCTGAGCGACACGGCCAAGCTCAGCGTGCTCATCAACGAAGCGCGCGCGTTCGGCATCGAAGTCCTGCCCCCGGACGTGAATGAGAGCCAGGTGTTTTTCGCTCCGGCGTCGCGTAGCGGCGGCCGGCCGACCGCCGCCAATATCCCGGTGGATGTGAATTCGCCCGCGCAAGGGGCGGCGGCGCCCTCCCGGGACGCCGCGACGCAGGAAGGGATCCGTTTCGGCCTGGCGGCGATCAAAGGCGTGGGCGAGATCGCGGTGGAAAGCATTTTGACGGCGCGGCGCGAGGGCGGAAAATTCACCACGCTCGCCGATTTCTGCGAGCGCGTGGACGGCCGCACGGTCAACCGCAGGGTGCTTGAAGCGCTCATCAAGTCCGGCGCGTGCGATTGTCTCGGCGAGACCCGCGCCACGATGTTCGCGCAAATTGACCGCGTGCTGGCGCGCGCGGCGAGCATCGTGCAGGACCGGCAGCGCGGCCAGAACACGTTGTTCGGCATGTTGGAGGAAAAGGCGCCGCCGCTGCCGGAGACGAAGAGCGAATTGCCGGAGTGGCCGCAGAGCGACTTGCTGGCGCACGAAAAGGAACTGCTGGGGTTCTACGTCACCGGCCATCCGCTCACGCCCTACGTGCCGATTCTGGAAAAATACACGCTGGCGACCACCGCCACGCTGGCGCAGTTGCCCGGCCGCGCGCTCACGCGCCTGGGCGGGCTGATCGCCGCCGTGCAGCACGGCGTCTCCAAAAAGAACAACAAACCCTACGCCATGGTGACGTTGGAAGACCTCCACGGGTCCGTGCAGATGCTCTGCATGAACGAGAACTACGACAAGTACCGCGAGTTGCTCGCGCCCAACCGCGCCGTCCTCGTCATCGGCGAAGTCAACAACAGCGAGGACAAGCCCAAGATTTTCCCGCAGGAAATCCTGCCGCTGGAGGACGCGCCGAAAAAATTCACCAAACAGGTCCATCTGCGGCTGCACACCGCGCACCTGGCGCCGGCCCGGTTGGATTCCATCCGCGAACTGGTGGCCGCGCACCGCGGCCGCTGCCCGCTCTTCCTCTGCTTCATGCGGCCGGGCGGGGAGATTGTCTTCATCGAAACGCACGAAAACTTTTCCGTCACCCCTTCGCCGCAACTGCAACAGGCGGCGGATGAACTGTTCGGCGAGGAAACCTACTACGCGAAGGTGGACACCGCGCTGCCCGAACGCGCTCCGCGCAAGTGGGAGCGGAAAAACGGGTCCAACCACGGTGCGGAGTAATATCGGGGCGGAACGAGAATCGGCATATAGCGCAAAGCAAAAACCCTCACCCCGGCCCTACCCATGAACCGTTCGTATCACCGCAAGGTCTTGGAGTGCGCCAGTCCTCTGGCGCTTTCGACAACCCACGACTTCCAAAGCGCCAGAGGACTGGCGCAGTCCAGGACGCTGACGCGACCAAGCCCGGTTTTCTCCGGTTCAGGGGCACAATTCGCGGTGTTGTGCGGGCCGTGGAATCTCTCCCGTTCGCTGGCGTGGTTGGCATCGCTCATCCCGTCAACGCCAGTGATAAAATAAAAAGGGCGGTCCTTGCCGGACCGCCCCCGCCAAAAGTCAAACCGCTGTGCGGTTCAAGTGCTTTTCCTGGCTTGTTCGGCCACCGGCACGATGTGCACGGGCTTGTAGCCGCCGATGGCTTTGAAGTAGAGGAGCAGCAGCAAATAGATCGCGGCCATCGTGGCCGGGATGAAGGAGTCGGCTTTGAGCGTCTTGCGGTCGCCGGCGATGCTCGCCTCGGCCACGGCCTTCTGTTCGGGTGTGCGCTGGTCCGCCGCAACTTTTTGTGCATCGGCGAGTTTAGTACCATCGAGAGCCAGGGCTTCGGAGAAGAACAGGAACTTGCTCGGCTTCTCCGCTTTGTAGGCCTGCAGAGCGGCCGGATTCGACTGGCTCAGTGCTTCGGTGGCGAACCGGTCCTTCGCGTAGCCGAGGCCCGGTGAGCCGATCATCCCCGCTGACAGCATCCCGATGCCACCCATGATGCTGATGGCAATGGCACCAGTGCGCGGGAAGCGATCCGAAGCCACGGCCAGCATCGTCGGCCAGAAAAACGTCTTGCCGACGGCATACACTGACAGCGCCAGGAAAGCGACGCCGATGCTGGTGATGTTGCTGGCCAGATTCAGCCCGACACACGCCAGGGTCGCGCAGATCACGAGAATGCCCACCGGCGAAATGCCCAGGCGTTTTTCGATGAAATTCGCGCAGAAGCGCAGGCTGAACATGATGGCCGAGGTCCACATGAAGAGATATTTGCCTTCGGCGGACGTGAACAAGTTGCCGGTGATGTTCTGAATCCAGCCATCTGTACCAAGCTCCACTGCGCCGACAAGTGCGTGGGTGATGAACAGCGCAAATAAAAGGAACGAGCCGATGGAGAACTTCGTCATGATGGAGACCGCAATCAGCAGCACACCGCAGATTCCGTAAGCAACACTGGCCGAAAGTCCCAGCGCGCCCTGGCAAAAAAGGGTCAGGAGATAGCACACCACTAAAGCGCCGAGGATGCCGACGTCTTTGAACATTTCGCCCAAGCTCAAGCCCTTCGTGGACGCTTCTGACTTGGGCATGTGCTGGCCGAAGAACATCACGCCGTAGGCAAGCGTGGGGATGAGGTAGAGCGCAAGCTGCAACTGCCATTTCACCTTCATCATGTCGTCAAGAAACCAGCCGAGCACGCTGCCAACCACGAGCCCGGCCGGCCAGCTTGCGTGCAGGATGTTCAAGAAGTGCGTGCGGTTGTTCGGGTAAAGCGTGGCAACGAGCGGATTCGCCACGGCTTCGAGCGTGCCGTTGGCGTAGGCAAAAAGGAACATGCCCCAATACAGACTTTGGTAGGCGCCCGCACCATGGGCGGTAAAGGTGACAATCGCGGAGAGCACGTGCAGCGCGAAGGCAAGAATCACCAGCCGGCCGTAGCCAAACTTGTCGCAGGTGACGCCACCGATGATGATCCCAAAGCAAAAGCCGGAAAAGCCCGCGCCGCCAATCGCTCCAAGTTGCCCGGCGGTAAAGCCGTACTCCGCGCCCCAATTGTCAAAGATACCGCCGCGGATCGCAAAGCCGACTCCGGCGGCAAAGATGGCCATGAACCCGGCAATCAATAATCGCCTGGCGTTTGGTGCGATTGCCTCGTTGCTGACTTGAACGCTGCTCATAGTTTTTTTCTGTGGTTGGTTGACTTCGTCGCGGACTCAGAGGGTAAAGGCCGGCAGCTTCACCAGCGCGCCGCCTTTGAGCGCGGACTGGTGGGCGCACAGGCCCACGCACGTCCAGTTGGCGGATTGCCGCGCGTTCGGGAAAGGCTGGCGCTTCCCGACCAGCGCCATGACAAACTCGTGCGCCAGGTGCGGGTGCGAGCCGCCGTGGCCCGCGCCTTGCGTGAAGCTCAGATGCGTCTTTTTGCCGAGGTCGTAAACGCCTTGAGTCGTGAACGGGCGGATGCCCTTCGGCAAACGATGCGCGAAGTCGGGCGCCTGGACCTTCCTGGGAATCTTGTGCTCCGGCAATTTTGCCGTGTGCAACACGTGCGGCTCGTGCTCGACGAGCGTCCACTCGAAGGATTTCTTCGACCCGTAAACGTCAATGCTCTCGCGATACTGCCGCGCGGTGTCGAAGAGCGAGCGGATGATGCGCGCCGAAAGGTCGGAGTTTTTGAATTTGATGTGCGCGGTTTCAACGGCGAAGGGCGAGCCGTAATGCTTGATGAGTTCCTTGCGAATGGTGCCCGAGCCGAAGCAGGAGACGTATTCCGCCGTGGCGTCGGTCAGCGCGAGCATCGGGCCGACGCAATGCGTGGCGTACCACATCGGCGGAAGGCCGGGCCAATAATTGGGCCAGCCGTCCATGTCCTGCTGGTGGCTGGCCTGGAGGAACTGGATTTTGCCCAGCTCGCCCTTCTCGTAGAGCTGCTTGAGGAAGAGAAACTCGCGGGCATAGACCACGGTTTCCATCATCATGTATTTCTTCCTCGTTCGTTTGACCAGATCCACGATCTTTTTGCAGTCGGCGATGTTCGTGGCCATCGGCACGGTGCAGGCAACGTGTTTGCCGGCTTTGAGCGCGGCGATGGATTGCCAGCCGTGGTCGGGAATCGGCGAGTTGATGTGGACGGCGTCCACCTTCGGGTCGTTGATCAGTTCGTTGAAATCGGTGTATCGCTGCGCGATGCCGAAGGCGTCGCCGATGGCGTCGAGCTTCTTGCGCGTGCGCTGGCAGATGGCGTAGAGGTGGGCGTAGGGATGCCGTTGGTAGATGGGAATGAATTCCGCGCCGAAGCCCAGCCCGACGATTGCGATGTTGAGTTTTCGCCCGCTCATTCGTTATGGCCCGTTTGGCGGCCGCGGCATAAACACCACACCAGCGCGACAATCGAGGGCTTTCAATGAGGACGAATGACACCTTCCCGCTCAAAAACTGTCAACGGCAAAGTTCCCCGGACCGTGTCGGGCAGCATCGGCGCGCGGCCCAACCCCGACACGTGAGCCGATGCGACGGGAGTAGGGCGCGAGGGTCTTTCACGACCGGCCCGCGTGTTTCGCCCCGGCGGTGGAGGGTTTGATTATCGGCGTCGTGCGGGAACTGGCACCGAAGGAGTTTCCCGTTCCGTCGAAATAATTTGTCGGCCGGATGGCGGGCGCCACTAAAAAGAGAAGCCGAGGCCGACCGTGACGAAAATCGAACGGCTCAGGTCCACCGTCGCCGTTTTTCCGCCCACGTTCTGCGAGTAGTTGTCGAGGTAGATGTAGTGCGCGCCGGCAAAGGCGCTCCACCGCGCGGTCACCGCGTAGTTTACGTTCGCACCCACATAACCGCCCACCAGCCATTCGTCGCTCGACCCGGAACCGCTGTCGTTGAAAGTTCCGCTGGGCAGCGTGATGGATTCCTCGAAGCGAAAGGTGCTGTTCACCAAAGCCAGCGCGAGGCCGCCGCTCAACGACACCGTCACGCGGTCGCTCACCGGCATTTCGAGATACGGTCCGAACCGCCAGCCGTAGAGTTCGGCGTCGATCCGGCGCATGCCTGTGATGGGCACGCTGGAGAACGGCGTCTGCGCGCGCGAGATGGGCGTGTCGGGAATCACCGGCACGTTGGGGCCTACCGGGCCGAACGGACCGGAATACGGCGGCGGCGGCGGCCCGCCGAAAGCAATCAGACCGGTGATGTCGTAAACGTCTGCCGTGAGGACGCCGCTGCTCGTCACGGTGCGGTCGTCCCGGAACGTCAAGTCGGTAAAGCCAAACGCCGCTTCCAAGCCCCAATGGCCGCGGCGCACGTCGCCCAGTTGCCGCCGGTAACTCAACTCCAGCCCATGCTGCGGATCGCCGTCCACGTCGGTTGACTCGTTGAGCTGTGAGCTTGTGACGCGCGTCATCGTCAGCGTGTCCTGCGCCGGGCTGATCTGGCTCGCCGTCTGATAGCCCCAAAACGATGTGAGCCCCGAGCCGTTCGTCGTGGAATCCACCCGGTTGTAGCCGTTATCGTAAATGCGGTCCGTCAGTGGAACGTTGGGCGGCGGAGTGATCTGGAGGAAGCCAATGTTTTTGAAGTCGGCCGAAATTTTGAAACCCATGCGATAACTCAAACCGAAATGGTTCAAGGGCGGCGATGTCTCCTCCAGGTTGAGCGAACGGTCGGCTTTCGCGTCGTCATCGGCAAAAGCCGAAATCGGCATCGCCACCAGCGTCGTTGCCAGGAGGGCGGTCCAGGGGCGGTTGGTTTTTTTCACGTTGGCGGGGGTGTTAGGGCGCGAGCATGACTCGATAAAACCGTTTCATCACGAAACCGGGGTGAGTATCTGTTTTGGGCGGGCCGTTGTCAATCCACTGCACGAGATTGCCGATCGCCACGATGCCGGGCATCGCCATCTTCCAGCCCCCCATATCATCGCTGTATTCGATGTAGTAGGTGTGGCCCACGATGGAATCGAAGCCGAGCAACACCCTCCCGTCGGCCGACATGGTCACGCGTTTGACGGGCATCATTTGCCCGCTCACCAGAGGCCACTCCGGCATCGGCGCCACCACTTCGGCGGACAAGTTCGCGGTGGCCGCCCGGCGGTCCGGAGTAAAGTATTCGACCACCAATCCCGCGCTGCCGCCCGGCGGCACGGTCGAATTGAATTGCACGAAGGGGACACCCTGTGCGTTGGTGCCCGAGGCGTTGACGATCCGCGCGCCCGCCGAGAGATTGCTGATCCACACCCGCACTGCGCTCAACGGGAACGGCGTGGGGTTGTCCACGCGCAGGGATTGCTCGAAGAGATTGACCTGCGGATTGAACACCTGCGGCCCCACGGTCAGCGGCGGCCCGGCCAGCACCGTGATGTTCACCACGCTCGACGTGGCGCGCGCGCCGAAATTGTCGGCCGCGTCGGCGTGGAACTGATACGTGCCGGTGGCCACGTTCGACAACTGGACCGAGTAAGGTGCCACCGCCGTCTCGCCCAGCTTGTTGGTCCCCTGATAGAACCCGACTCCGCTCACCGTGCCATCCGGGTCGTTGGCGCTGGCGACGACGGGAATCGTCTGGAAGGTGAAGAAGTAGCTGCCGTTGGTCGGGAACGTGATGTCCACCAGCGGCGGCGAATTGACCGTGATGACGAAGGTCTGCGGGGCCGAAGTGTCCGCGCCGCCGTTGGCCGTGCCGCCGTTGTCGCGCAGCACCGCGGTGACGGTGGCGACACCATAAGCATTGGTCGCGGGCGTGTAACTCAACCGGCCGTCCGCGCTGAGGGCCGGCGGCACGGCAAAGAGTGAATTGCGGTCGTTCGACAGCATGAAGTTCACGGTCTGACCCGTTTCATCGGCCGGCCCCGGGCTGATGCCGGTGGCCCAGCCCGGCACGGTCTGCGGTCCGGCGTTTTCTGGAACGAGTGGGTTGGGTCCTTTGACAAAGACGGGCGGGTCGTTGACGGGCAGGACGGTGAGGGTCACCGTGGCCACGGCGGAGTCGGCTGCACCGTCGTTCGCTTTGTAGGTGAACATGTCCGAGCCGTTGTAGTTGGTGGCGGGGAGATAAGTGAACGAGCCATTGGCATTGAGCGTCACTGTGCCGTGGGTGGGACTGCTGACCAGCACCGCCGTCAGCGGATTGTTGTCCTCGTCGCCGTCATTGGCCAGGACGCCCGGCGCGGCGACGGTCAGCAGCGTGTCTTCGTTGACCGTGTAAGCGTCGTTGACGGCCACTGGCCCGTCGTTGACCGGGGTGACCGTGATGGCCACGGTGGCCAGGGCGGAATCGGCGAGACCGTCGTTGGCCTTGTAAGTAAATGTGTCGGGGCCGTTGAAGTTGGTGGCGGGTGTGTAGGTGAAGCCGCCGTTGGCATTGAGCGAGAGCGTGCCGTGGGCGGGGCCGGTCAC
>CAZIFU010000085.1:0-7292 GCA_964539075.1 uncultured Verrucomicrobiota bacterium
GTACCCTGGTAGGGGTCCTAAGCCATCCAGTGCTCTACCTCCCTGGAGTACTTCCATAAGACTCGCCCTCAAGCGATTTCGGAGAGAACCAGCTATCACGGGGTTTGATTAGTCTTTCGCTCCTACTCTCAAGTCATCTCAAGATTTTTCAACATCTACGAGTTCGGTCCTTCATTGTGTGTTACCACAACTTCAACCTGCTCAAGAGTAGATCACCTCCGCTTCGGGTCTATTGCCCGCCACTGGTCGCACGTTTCGTACTCGGTTTCCCTTCGCCTCCGCGGCAGAACCGCTTAGGCTGGCGACGGACAATAACTCGCAGACGCATTATGCAAAAGGCAAGCCGTCACCCCCCTGGATTTACGATTTTCGATTTACGATTTACGAGCCGGCGGGAGAGCTGCGCGCTCTGGCCGATTCTTAAACCGCAGAATTTGACGAGTCACGACTTCTCCGACTACGCGCGTTGTTGCTGATGCGCGTCAATCGCAAATCGTAAATCGTAAATCCAAGGGGGCTCCGACACATTGTAAGCATTTGGTTTCAGGTACTATTTCACTCCGCTAACAGCGGTTCTTTTCACCTTTCCCTCGCGGTACTGGTTCACTATCGGTTGCCAGGGAGTATTTAGCCTTATCCCGTGGTCGGGACGGATTCATGCAGAGTTTCACGTGCACCGCATTACTTGGGATACCCCTAGGGGGTCTTGAGTTTTCGCGCACCCGGCTGTCACGGTCTGCGGCCGATTTTTCCAAATCGTTACGCTAACTCTCCACCTCCCACATTGAGGTCCCACAACCCCGGGAAGACAAGTCCTCCCGGTTTAGGCTCTTCCGCTTTCGCTCGCCACTACTGACGGAATCAGTTCGTTTTCTTTTCCTGGGGTTACTGAGATGTTTCACTTCACCCCGTGTCGCTTTGCCGGACTATGAATTCATCCGGCAATAATCCCGTGTTACCGGGATTGGGTTTTCCCATTCGGAGATCCACGGATCAACGCCTGCTTGCGGCTTCCCGTGGCTTATCGCAACTTGCTACGTCCTTCATCGCCTCCTGGCACCTAGGCATCCACCAAATGCTCTTAGTAGCTTGATCACAAAGTTAACCTGTCATCCCGCCGAAGCGGGAACAACAGAACTCAGCGAATTGTATTTGCCCTAAATTTGTCTTTACCTATGTGTAGTTGTCAAAGAACGCCACCGGGCCGGCTGTTCCCGGGAGATGAATCCCCGGAGCGGCTTCCCCGGCAAAAGTGTATCAAGTGGTGGGCGTGACTGGAGTTGAACCAGTGACCCTGCGCTTATCAAGCGCATGCTCTAACCAACTGAGCTACACGCCCCTCCGAAGTACGGAGTGTTGAGTGCGGAGCGCGGAATTTCATGGTTCCGCATTCCGAACTCCGCATTCCGCACCCAGATGAGTTGGTGGAGCTGAGGAGATTCGAACTCCTGACCTATAGCTTGCAAAGCTACCGCTCTACCAACTGAGCTACAGCCCCACGCTGCCGGCGATTTGCGATTTCGGATTTACGATTTACGCGCAGGACAACACCTGCGCTCGTCAATCGTAAATCATATATCGTAAATCCGGGTTCGATTCTCTTCCACTTGATTGTTCAAAGAGCGGACCCACTAAAAACTGAACTGTGCGATAAGCCAAGCCATATCCCGCCGAGGCGGGATCGACCTAGGCGTGCGGTTTTCAACCCGCACCCATGTATCTCCTTAGAAAGGAGGTGATCCAGCCGCAGGTTCCCCTACGGCTACCTTGTTACGACTTCATCCCAATCACCACCCATACCTTCGGCGCCTGCCTCCTTGCGGTTGGCACAGCGACTTCGGGTACAAGCGGCTTTCATGATGTGACGGGCGGTGTGTACAAGGCCTGGGAACGTATTCACGGCGCCGTAGCTGATGCGCCATTACTAGCGATTCCAGCTTCATGTCGTCGAGTTGCAGACGACAATCTGAACTGGGCCCGGTTTTTGGGGATTTGCTCCAGCTTGCGCTCTTGCTTCCCTTTGTGCCGGGCATTGTAGTACGTGTGCAGCCCTGGCCGTAAGGGCCATACTGACTTGACGTCATCCCCACCTTCCTCCTCGTTTAAGCGAGGCAGTCTGTCCAGAGTGCTCCCGACTCTCGCCGGGGTGGCAACAGGACACAGGGGTTGCGCTCGTTGCGGGACTTAACCCAACATCTCACGACACGAGCTGACGACAGCCATGCAGCACCTGTGCATACTGGTATTGCTACCTCGTCAGGCTTTCACCCTTCTACTATATGCATGTCAAGGCCAGGTAAGGTTCTTCGCGTTGCATCGAATTGAGCCACATACTCCACCGCTTGTGCAGGCCCCCGTCAATTTCTTTGAGTTTTAATCTTGCGACCGTACTTCCCAGGCGGCACGTTTAACGCGTTAGCTTCGCCACAAAAGGGGTCGATTCCTCTTACAGCAAACGTGCACCGTTTACAGCCAGGACTACCAGGGTATCTAATCCTGTTTGCTCCCCTGGCTTTCGTGCCTCAGTGTCAGGAGTTGTCCAGGGACTCGCCTTCGCCACTGGTGTTCCTCTCGATATCTACGCATTTCACTGCTACACCGAGAATTCCAGTCCCCCCTCCAACCCTCCAGCAAGGTAGTTTCCAATGCAGTTTCCGGGTTGAGCCCGGAGATTTCACATCCGACTTACCCCGCCACCTACGCACCCTTTACGCCCAGTGAATCCGAACAACGCTTGGGACCTCTGTATTACCGCGGCTGCTGGCACAGAGTTAGCCGTCCCTTCCTCTTTCGCTACAATCAGCTCGTCATCTTTTAAATAACGAGGTTTGTTCGCAAATGACAGGGGTTTACGGGCCGAAGCCATTCATCCCCCACGCGGCGTCGCTCCATCAGGCTTGCGCCCATTGTGAAAAATTCTCGACTGCTGCCACCCGTAGGTGTCTGGACCGTGTCTCAGTTCCAGTGTGGCTGGTCGTCCTCTCAGACCAGCTACCCGTCTTAGCCTTGGTGGGCCGTTACCTCACCAACTAGCTGATAGGCCGCGGGCTTATCGAGAAGTGCCAGGCCTTGCGGTCCCCAGCTTTAAGTTCCAGAGGATGCCCTCCGGAAATCACATCCGGTATTAGCTCGCCTTTCAGCGAGTTATCCCGGGCTTCACGGCAAATTACCCACGTGTTACGCACCCTTGCGCCGCTCCAACTCCAGAATATTGCTACCCTGAAATCAGCGCTCGACTTGCATGTCTTATCCACGCCGCCAGCGTTCGTTCTGAGCCAGAATCAAACTCTCCGTATAAAACGTCAGTTTGACCGTCAAGGTGATTAGCCCTGACTTCTTATCTTAATCTGATTAAAACTCTTAAAGTGACCGAACTGACTTCGATCTCTTTAAGGGGCTCCAACTTATCGCACACTTCAATTTTCAATGAGCACCAGGCCTTTGCCCGAAAATCGTTCCCCGTTCAGGGACAAAAAAACTGAGCGCCGACTTTTCCCATGGCTCGGTTTCTCAGCTACCTTTTGAATCGCGGAGGAAAATTATGATTTCCAACCCGCGCTGTCAACACGCAATCTGCTGACAAATCCTGCCATCCGCCATCCTACATGAACGAACCGCAAAAGCTATCAAAGTCCGCCAGCCACGCAAGTGTTTTCTTCAAACTTTTAATTCTTTCTTTTACTCCCTCTGGCCGCACCGGGTTGCGCCCCAAAAACGGCACGCTCACCACCCCCACGGGCGAGAGCCATTCTTGCAGGGTTTTGTGGTTGGTCCGGGTGGAATAATCGCCTGGTTCGCACCCCATCAGCACTACTTTAATCCATTTAACACCATGGCCTTGCAAAGTTCTCACCGTCAACAATGTGTGATTGATCACCCCCAGCTTGTTACGGGCAACGACAATCACCGGACAGGCCAGTTTTTCGATCAAATCGGCCACCAGGTAGCCTTCTCCCAGCGGAACCAGCACCCCCCCTGAACCCTCGACCAATAGCACCTCGCAACCGGACTTGCTTGCCTGGATTTTATTCAGCACCTCATTCAGCCCGACCTGGCGACGATGTTTTCGGGCGGCCACCAGCGGCGACACCGGCTCGGCAAAATAAAATGGGTTCAACAATTCCTTGGGCAATTCGTGATTCTGCAGCCGGTCAAAAAAACGCACGTCCCCGAGGCCGCCGGAGCAAAACGGTTTCATCGCCAGGGCCTTCGTCCCGGCGGCGCGCAAGTGCGCCAGCAACAAGCAGGTCAACAGCGTTTTCCCGACCCCCGTGCCGGTCCCGGTGACAAAGATGATCCCGCCTGTTTTTTTGGTGCGCGTGGAGGACATGCTTTCTGTACCCGTTTCTCGCTGAAAGAAAGTTCAGCCCATTCGATTGGAAGCGATTTCATCAGGTGGGGCGAGACTCCGTCGAGCCAAGTCCGTGTCCGAATTCACCCAAGGCTCAATGGAGTTTCGCTCAACCTTGTTAACCCGGCTCGACAGAGTCTCGCCCCACCGGGCCTGGCCATATGAAATCGCTTCCCGTGTGTTTACCCGCCTGCGGCCGCCGGCAGGCACAAAAATTATTTCCAGTAAAAGCGCAGCACCTGCACATCGCGCGGACTGTTGCGGCGCACCAGCGCGATGAACTCCTTTCTACCCTGCCCGATCCGGGCATCCACGTGCACTTCAAAGGTGAAACTGCGCGTCGAAAAACGTTGCTGCAGCACCCCTGCCACCTGGTAGCTCAGGCCGACGTTGATCAATTCGGTCACTTTTTGAAACGGGGTGTCGTCGTCCGTGCCGTCAACGCCGTCGGGACCGGCGCGGCCAGGCGTCGGGCCGGTGATGGCGCGGGCAACGTTTTCGTCCAGGCCGGGGACCAATTGCAGCACCTGGGGCGTCGCGGTGTTGATGTTGATGAACCGGGCGGAAAGTGTCGTGAACAGGTCCACCAGCCCCACGGGATAAGTCGCTTCCTGATGCACGCGCTGGCTGGGCGATTTGGAAAGCAGCCCCTGGTTCTGATGGCTCACATACAGAGGCCCCCAATACATCGCCGGGGTGATGCCTTTGATCAACAACAACTCGGTAAGATCGTCCAACGGCCCGTTCTTGCAGTAATACGAGGGCTGCAAGCTCAGATAATACTCGCTTTCAGCGCCGCTCAAATGCGTGTTGTCATCCTTGTCAATCCAGTCGGCGATCGAGTCCGAGATCATGCCAAAATTCGCGGCATCCACTCCCATCAAAATCAGACCCTGCTGAATAATGGTCTGGTCGGCGAGATTGATGTTAAACTTCCGTTCCAGATCGATGATCTTCACGGAAAACGTGCCCGCACCCAGTTGATTGTCTTCGAGGGAAATGTCCGCCAGCAACGTGTTGGTGACCCCGCCAACCGTGCCGGGGCCGCCCGCCCATTTCTGGTTCAACGAATCATACGGCTCGGTGGCGATGTTCATCTGTTGCGCCAGGACATAGCGCGCCAGCTCGACTCCCGAGCGACCGAGCCATTCCAACTCCGCGTCGAGGTTGCTGTTGCGGGCCAGCTTCATCTCCACCTTCATCGAGTAGGCAAAGCCGCCTGCCAGGACGCCCAGGCCGATGATGACAATCATCACAATGATCAGGGCGATGGCGCGCGGAGCGGGTTGGAGCTTGATCTTCATTCAAAGCACACGGGGATTGCCATCTTATCTGAAGATGCTGAGCGTGTTCGTATTTGTGCCACTTTGATTGGTTCTATTCCTGTTGGTGCCGCCGCCACCAGAGAAGTACGGAGGATTGTAGGGCAACGGAGCCGGTTGATAAGTGGGAGTCGAAGACCCACCGCCATCGAAAGAGGTTGGCTGACCGGGTCTCGCGGATGTCGTCCGGGGCGGTTGAGGAATGTATCTGCCGGTGCGCGGATCGAGTCGAAGAAGTTGCGGCTGCTGTGGTATTGTGTTTCCTGTGTTTTGCTGGTTGGGGTCCTGGTTTTTTTTGAGCTGATTATTTGGATCCAGGGCTTTGAGAGGCCCCGTCCCGCCGGTGATTTGTTGAACCAGCTGCGCGCCCGCGATGGCCGGCATCGCCACCACGCTCGTCACGAGTTCCTGCGGCGCGTTGGCCTTGGTTTTATCCGAATTGAACGCCAGCGCGTAACGGATCATCTGTGGAAAGCGGTTGGTAAAGGCCCATTCGTCCGTCCAGTCCCCATTGTTGACGTTGGTGTCCAGAAAATTGAAGGAGAACAGACTGACATTTTTGGCGAGCACGATGGAATACGGTTCCTGCCCGGCGATGGGCGCCAACAAATATGGCGCCTGGGTCATCACGAGTTGGTTGCTTTGATCCACGAAGAACGTCACCCGCCGCATGACTTGATCGCCATAAATACCGGCGCCCGGAAACGAGGAGGGCAGCCGCGAGACCAGGCTCAGCGTGCCAAAATCCGAACTGGTATCCGTGCGAAAGGCGTAGTGTTGGAGGTTCTCCGCGAAAATTTCGCCCGTCGTCAGCGCGCCCTCTATAATCCGGCTGGCCATGCGCGCGCGCTGCATGTCGCCGGCGGCCTTTAACCCCGCCTTGGAACCGCGCACCACGGCCGCCCAACTCGAATAAATCGCCACCAGCACCGCCGCGAAAATCGTGATGGCGATCATCACTTCGATAATCGTGAACGCCGTCGCCGCTTTGGATGGAATCCGTTTCATCGCAAAGCTCCCTGGCTGCGCGTGCGCAAACCGGTTGTCGCCCCCGCCACTGAGTCGGGGCGATAGAGCAAAATGCTCAGGCGCGAATCCGTCGCCTCGGTGCCGTCGGGGCGGATCACGGCGATATCCACTTGAAACAGGCCGTTGGTCGCCACCAGGTTGATTGCCCGCGTCCAGTTGTAGCCCGGATACAGATCGCCGAAATTGCCTGACTCCACCCCTTCCTCCAGTTTTTTGGCGAGGGAAAGTTCCGCCGCCACGCTGGCCGCGCTGACGCCGCTACTTCGCAAACTGCGGGCCGCGGCCAGGTTCTGCGAGGTCAATTGCAGGATGGCAAAAACCGCCATGAAGAAAATCGCCGTGGCGATCATCACTTCCAGCAGCGTAAAGGCGTTGTCGCATTCCGCCTTCCGCCTGGCGGCCACCCGCCCGTCGGCGTTGCTCGCTCGTGAATCGTTAGAAGTGGTTTCATAAGGCCAACCTGGGTGGGGCGAGACTCCGTCGAGCCAATTCAATCCGCGCCCGACACCCAATACCCGACACCTAACACCCAACACCTGCGCTGAAAGCGCGTTAATGAGAAAACTGTTACGTAGCGTTATACTATAGTG
>CAZIFU010000086.1:0-5024 GCA_964539075.1 uncultured Verrucomicrobiota bacterium
GAACTTGTCCGTGCCGCGGGAATCGAACTTGTACTTCGCACGCAGTTCCCTGGTGAGATACGGGAAGTTGTCATCCGCCCACCGCTTCCAGCCCAGGCGCACGATCGGGTGTTTCAAGCGATACGGCCCATAGACGATGCGGTGAAACGTGTAGCCCTTGGCGCAATGGCGATTTCCCCAGTTGAACGACGCCTTGTTGCCGTAAAGGTCTGCGTAGGTGCCGACATCGTAATGCTCGCCCATGCGGACGATGACGCCGTTGCGGACGTGGGCGGTGACGCGGCAGTTGTGCGTGTCGTTGGGCGCGCAAACCCACGAGAAAACGTGGTCGTAGCGGTACTGGTCGCGGTAAAGTTTTTCCCAATCGCGGTTTGGATAATGCGCCAGCGGATTGGGCACGCCTTCATCGAGAGACTGGGCCTGGAGGAAACGGAGGGGGAGCATCTGCGCGGCGGCGATGCCCGCGCCGGCCAGGCCGCTGCGGGTGATGAAGTCGCGCCGGTTGAGAGATTCGTTCTTCATGGGGTGGGGCTCATGTTCACGGCTCCAGGATGAGTTGATACCAATTGCTGATGACTTTGCGCCCGTTGCGGTCGCGCTGCTCGCCGTTCCACACGGCGAAGGCGACCGGCACGGATTGGCCGGGGACGAACTTCACGTCGTCGTCGTCCCGCGATTTGAGTTCACGCGTGACGAGCACATTCCAATGGCCGTCGCGCCAGATGCCCTTTCCTTGAACGTTCTGGCCGGCGGGGGGCTGCGACTTGAACGTGCCGAAGCCGCGCGCATTGGCGTCCTCGACCGGCGAGGGGATTTCGGAGCGGGCTTGCAGGTTGCCCGCCGCTTCCGCCGTACGGTAGAGGGCGCGGGTCTCGAAATACTTGTCCACGTGCATCGAGGGATGAACCGTGTTCACGTCCGGCCGGCCGCCGTCGGCGGCCTGTTGCCAGCCGGCTTTCCACATCCAGAGGTTGACCGGGTTCTGCGCGTCGCCCATGCCGAGGAAGGGGGTGGTGCCGCGGAGGGAGAACTGGAGCGCCACCGCGTCCTGGAAATCCTCCACGCGCACCGGCGCGCCGTTGGCGATGTCGTCGCGCCACTGGAGAAGAATCGCGACGCGTTTGCCGTCGTGCAGCGCCGTCACGGCGACCGCCGGCACGGGATAGGGTTCGGGCCAAAGCGGGTTGAGCGGCACGCGCACGTTGTCGAGCTTCTCCCATTCGGGATCGGTGGGTGTGGCGGGGAGCTTCCGGACGCGCTTGACGTGGATGTTCGCGTCGGCGGGTTTGAGGATGTCATTGACTTCGGCGTCCTTGCGGCGGAGCGATTGGATGTAGAGCACCAGCGCCCACCGTTCCTCCGGCTTCATCATGCCTTCGCCGAAGGGTGGCATCGGCGTGCCGGCCAGGCCGTTGTGGATGCGCAGATAAAGATCGCGTCCGCTCGAGCCGCCCCGGAAGGCGCCGATGGTGAAATCGCGCGGCGGCAACGGCACGCCCCAGGAGTCCTTGAGCGTCGGCGCCGACGGGCCGTCGCCCATGCCGGTCTCGCCGTGGCAGGTGAAGCATTGCAACTTCGTGTAGAGCTCCTTGCCCTGGGTGAGGGCTTCGACGGTGACTCCGGGTTCTGGCGGCACGTTCACCGGCGCGGGCGCTGCGCCTTTTTTCGCCGCGGCGTCGAAAAGGTTCACCCGGTGGCCCGACGCGTCGGTTTCCGCGGTCAGGTGTTTCACGTACTGCACGACGTCGCGGCGCTGCTCTTCGGCGAGGTAAGTGAAGCCCGGCATGGAACTGCCCGCCAGGCCGCGGGTGATGGTCTGGAACAAATCATCGTCGGTCGGCAGCGAGCCGGCCGGTGTGGATTGAATCTTGAACAGCCCGGAGTTGAAGTTGCGCGGCTTGGGGAAGAGCCAGACGGAGGCCGGCCCATTGCCGTCGCCATTGACGCTGTGGCAGGCGGCGCAGTGCTGTTCGTAAAGAGTACGGCCGGGTTGGAGTTTCGGATCGAGGTTCTGGTCCGGCGTGGCAGGCGCGGCAGGCGCGGCGCAGGCAAGCCGGGGAAAGAGAACCACCGCGAGGAGCAACAGCGCGGTTTTGAATTTGAGGCGCCAATCCGTTGGTTGGCTGCTCCGTGCGTTCATAAAGCTGGCGCGAACATGGACTCGCGCGTGGGGCGTGGCTTTACGGCATTTGGCCAATGCTTTGCGAATTTTGGCGTGACCTCGCCAAGGCCCGAACAGATAAGTACCAGGTTCCAAGGACCAGGCTCCACCCCGCCAGGGCAGGACAAGTCCCAAGCACCAAACCCCGTTCGCTGCGAGCACGTACGCCTGACTGGCTTGGCCCGACTGCGCTGGCCGCTGATCGGCAAGCCGCTTTTGGGATTTGGAGTTTGGAACCTGGAATTTGAAGGTTCCTTGGCTCGCTGACCGAAGGCACCAAGCGGCGGCGCTTGTCACCGCACTTCAACTGTCTTCGCTTCGATTCGTGACAACCGGCACGCCGTTCGCCACAATGCGGCACCGACCGGCCGACTAACACATGACGCTCGAAGAAATCGAGGCAAAGAAGATTTAACGCAAACCGCAATTCCGTCGCTGGATGTAGCACCCTTTCCGTAAACCAAGACCATGCAACCCGGCTCCATCGTTCAGTGTCGCAACCGTGAATGGGTGCTCCTGCCGAGCGACCAGGAAAATCTTCTATTTCTGCGGCCCTTGACCGGCGCGACGGACGAGTTGGTCGCAGTCCACAAGGGGCTTACCGATTTGATTGGCTACTCGTTCCCCGAGGAGCGCGTCCGCTCGGCAAAGTTTCCGCCGCCAGCACCCCACGACATTTCCAACGTCGCGGGCGCGCACCTGCTATGGCAGGCGGCGCGGCTCACGTTGCGTGAAGGGGCGACGCCGCTCCGCTCGTTGGGCCGTGTGTCCATTCGCCCGCGCACCTACCAGTTTGTGCCGTTGCTCATGGCCTTGCGACTCGACACGATTCGGATGCTCATCGCCGATGACGTTGGCGTCGGCAAAACCGTGGAGGGGCTACTCATCGTGCGCGAGTTGTTGGATCGCGGCGAAATCAAAAGTCTCTGCGTCCTGTGTCCGCCCTACCTGTGCGAGCAATGGCAAAAGGAACTCAGCGAAAAGTTCAACCTCGACGCCGTGATCATCCGTTCCGGCACGGTCAGCCAGCTTGAGCGGCGCATCCCTGCCGGTGCGGGCAGCATCTTCAGCTACTACCCGTTCCAGGTCGTCAGCATAGATTTCGTGAAAGGCGACCGCAAGCGCGACAATTTCATCCAGCACTGTCCCGACTTCTTGATCGTGGACGAGGCGCACGGCGCAGCGTCAGCCGCCGGCATAAACAGCAATCAGCACCAACGCCACGAACTCTTGAAGGACCTCGCGGCCTCGCCCACTCGCCACATGGTTTTTCTCACGGCCACGCCTCACAGCGGCGTTCCCGAAGCGTTTCGTTCGTTGCTCGCGTTGCTCCGACCTGAATTTGCCAATTACGAAATCACCGCGCTCGCCGAACCGCAACGTATCGAACTTGCCCGGCATTTCGTCCAGCGCACGCGCAAGGACATCGAGAAGGATTGGGAAGCCGAGAGCTGCTTCCCCAAACGCGTGCCGTCCGACGAGCATTACCGTCTGTCCGACGCCTACGGAAAGTTGTTCCAAGACACCTACGAATTTTGCACCGAACTCGTCCGCACCGGCCAGTCGCTCGGCAAACGCCAGCAGCGCGTCCGCTATTGGGCCGCACTCGCGCTCTTGCGCTGCGTCATGTCCAGCCCGGCGGCAGCCATCGCCGCACTGGAGCGTCGTGACGGCGCATTGCCACAGTCGGAAGATGAAGTGGAGTTCAGCCAGAATATTTTTGAATCGTCCAACGAGCAGACTGATGACAGCCAACCCACGCCGCCCGTCGAATCGGCGGAACAAATCTTGCCGGAAACCGACCGCCGCAAACTTCGCGAACTCTCGCGCCTCGCCGCTGCCATCGCGCTTACGCCGGGCGACACCAAGCTCGCCGGTTGCGCCAAACTGGTCGCCGGCCTTCTTCGCGAAGGTTTTTATCCCATCGTCTGGTGTCGCTACATCGCCACCGCCGATTATGTCGCCGAGGGATTGCAGCGCGCCTTGAGCCGCGAGTTCGCCGATGTCCGCGTCGCGTCCATCACTGGGATGTTGAGCGACGACGAACGCCGCGCCAAAGTCGCCGAACTCACGCAGGAAAAACGTCGGGTGCTGGTCGCCACCGATTGCTTGAGCGAAGGCATTAACTTGCAAAACGCTTTCAACGCCGCGCTGCATTACGATCTGCCGTGGAATCCCAACCGCTTGGAACAGCGCGAAGGCCGGGTGGATCGCTTCGGCCAGACGTTGTCCAAGACCGTTAAAACCATCCGCTATTTCAGCCCGGACAATCCCGTGGACGGCGTTGTGATTCGCGTCTTGCTCAACAAGGCCCGCGAAATACATCAGGCGCTCGGCACGCATGTCCCCGTTCCCGAAGAAAGCGAGACCGTGACGCAGGCGGTGCTGAAGGCGTTGTTTTTCCGTGGCCGCACGGTGGAGGAAGCTATCCCGCAAATGGAACTCGGCTTGGAAATTCCCGAAGTCGCCGCGTTGCACCGAAGCTGGGATCTCGACGTGGCGCGCGAAAGGGAAAACCGCACCCGCTTCGCCCAGCGCGCCATCAAGCCCGACGAAGTCCGTCAGGAACTTGAAGCCACCGACGCCGTCCTGGGCGACCCCGATGCTGTCCGGCTGTTTGTCTTGAGCGCAGCCCAGCGGCTTGGGGTGCAAATCGCGCCCGACCGCCGCCCAAACATTTTCCGCATCATTGTCAGCCCCGAGGCCCGCGCCAGCTTGCCCACCGCCATCGCTGGCGTGCTTCCGATCATCAAGACCGGCCATTGGTTCGTCAGTTTCATTTCGCCCACGCCGGAGAGCGCGGAATACTTGGGGCGCAATCACCGGTTCGTCGCCACGCTCGCGCAATTTCTCATGGAGGAGG
>CAZIFU010000087.1:0-16724 GCA_964539075.1 uncultured Verrucomicrobiota bacterium
GCCGTCTCCTGGTTGCTGACCAACAGCTACGTCGTCGGCCAGTCGAACCTCTCCACCGCCGCCGTCACGCACGTCAGCGGCACGCTGCGCGTGACCAACTCGGCGGGCACGGCGCGCTTCGTGGTCGGTCAGGGCGGCAAGGGCACTTACAACCTCAACGGCGGCACCATCGTTGCCGACCAACTTTTGGTCACCAACAACGGCCCCGGCTTCACCAACTCGATCTTCAACTTCAACTTTGGCACGCTCACCACGCTGAGCAACGTGAACATCGTCAGCCCGGGCAACTTCATTATCGGCAACACCGCCGGCCAGACCGCCACCTGGAACATGCTCGGCGGCACCACGCTCACGACCAATCTTTCCGGCTCCGTCTTCGTCGGCAACAATGGCGCCGCGCGAGTGACCGTGGACGGCCCCGCCACCGTCTGGACCAATCCAGGCGCGCTGAACATCAACAACGCCAGCAGCGAGGTGATCGTCACCAACGGCGCGCGCGCCTTCACCACCAGCCTCGTCCTGGGCGGCTTTGGCGGCGGCGCCCGCGTGACCGTTGGCGGAGCCAGTACACGCATGGACGTAACCGGCTCGACCATCAATATCGGTTCGTCCTCCGTCAGCAACGAGTTGCGGGTGGTGAATGGCGGGACGTTCGTCGGGAACACCGCGGTTGCCGTGGGTTCTTTCGCGCCGGCCAGCAACAACGTTCTGTTCGTCAGCGGCAGCAACTCGCTCGTCGCCATCGGGGCACTCACGGTCGGAGACTCCGGCGCTGGCAATCAGTTGCTCATTCTCGACGGCGCGCGGCTGACCAACTCGACGCTCACATTGGGGCAGGTTGCGGGATCGGACAACAACTTCGCGCTGGTCGCCGGCGCAGGCTCGTTCCTGAGCAACGCGTCCACGCTGATCGTCGGCGGCTCCGGCGGCGGCAACCGCCTCGTCATCTCCAATGCCGGCCAGGTCGCCGCCGGTGCCCTCACCGTCGGCAACTCCACCGGCGTCGGAAACCAGTTGCTCATCCTCGACGGCGGGCGGCTGACCAACTCGAGCCTGATCGTGGGCCGCTTCGGGGGCAACAATTCCGCCATTGTCGCCGGCGCCGGTTCGCTCCTGAGCAATTCCTCATCGCTGGTCGTCGGCAACTTCAGCAGCGGCAACACCCTCACGGTCAGCAATGGTGGCGCGGTCGTCGCCGGCAGCGTTACGGTCGGCGACTCCGGCGCCGGCAATCAGTTGCTCATTCTCGCCGGTGGGCAGGTCGTCAACTCCACCGCGAACCTTGGCGCGAACGCCAGTTCCAGCAACAACCTCGTGCTCGTGTCCGGCGCCGGTTCGCTCTGGAGCAACACCACCCTCGAAGTCGGAAGCTTCAGCAGCGGCAACCGCCTCGTCGTCTCCAACGCCGCCCAGGTCGTGGCCACCGCCCTCACCGTCGGCGGCAACCTTTCAGGAAACCAGTTGCTCATCCTCGATGGCGGCCGTGTGACCGCTTCATCCGTGAGCGTGGGAAGGGATTCGAGTGCGAGCAACAACTTCGCGCTGGTTGCCGGGGCCGGATCGCTGCTGAGCAATTCAACATCGCTGGCCATCGGCAGCGCCGGCAGCGGCAACACGCTCGCGGTCAGCAACAATGGCGCGGTCGTCACCGACGCCTTGTTCATCGGAGCGCTCGGCACCTCGGCCAGCAACGCCGTGAACCTCGTAGGCGGCTCGATTACCGCGACCAACGCGGTGGGCACGGGATTCCTGGACATCCGTCGTGGCGCGCTGACACTCCAGGGCGGCACGCTCAACGTGGACCGGCTGCTGGTGACCAACGGCGCGTCCAGTGTGTTCAACTTCGCCGCCGGCACGCTCAACGTCCGCAACTCCACGGTGAGCAACGGCGTCACTTTCTCGGTCGGCACGCCCAGCGGCGCCACGCTCAACCTCACGGGCAACGGCACGCACTCTTTCGCCAACGGACTCCAAATCAATTCCGGCTCGGCGCTGACGGGCAACGGCCGCATCATCGGCAGCGTCACCAACCTCGGAGGCACGATCAGCCCCGGCAATTCCGCAGGCAGCCTCCAGATCGACGGCAACCTCAGTTTCAGCACCCTCGCAAACGTGGTCTTCGAACTCGGCGGCCTGATTCCCACCAACCAATACGACCAGATCACCGTCACCAACTTCGCCGCCTACACCGGCACGTTGAGCCTTGCGCTGATCAACAACTTCCTGCCCGACGACAGCGACACCTTCACGCTGTTCAAGTCCGGTAATTCAAGTGGTGCCTTCGCGAACGCCCCCAACGGCGGTCGCGTGAACCTCACCAACAACCTCGCCTCCTTCCACGTCACCTACTCCTCGACCAATCTCGTCCTCGGCGACGCACAATACGTGGACACCGACGGCGACGGCCAGGGTGATTTGCAGGAGCAGGCCGCTGGAACCAATCCGAATGACTCCGCGAGCTATCTCGAAGTGACGTCAATCACCAAGGACGGTTCCGACCACACGTTTGTCCAGTTCCTCTCCGTCATCACGAAAAATTACACGGTTGAATTCTCCGGCGATCTGGTCACATGGAGCACCGCGGTTGGCGCGACGTTCACAACGCCGTTTGCCGGCACGAGCCAGTTCGAGGATGACGGCATGCTTACGGGAGGATTGGACGTCACCCGCCGCTTCTACCGCATCCGACTCGCACCCTGAGTTTCGGATTCGGGCGCCTGCGGAAATTATTGTTTTGACAGTCCGGGGCTTTGACGCTGGCATGGTGGCGCAATCCATCACGCCGAAATTCACGCACCATGAAAACATTGATCATCTTCCTCGCCTTGGCCGCCGTTTCAATCATCGGAATTCTTCTTCTCGCAGACGCCCGCGCCGCCGTGAAAGACACGCGGGCCTTCGAGCTGCGCATCTACACGACCGAACCGGGCAAACTCGACGCGCTCCTGGCCCGTTTCCGCGACCACACCTGCAAGATTTTCGAGAAGCACGGGATCGAAAACATCGGTTACTGGGTGCCGGTGGACAAGGAAAATGGTTCGGAGAACACGCTCATTTACCTGATCGCCCACCAAAGCCGCGAGGCCGCCAAGGAAAACTGGGCTGCGTTCGGCAAGGACCCCGACTGGCAGGCGGCGCGCAAGGATTCCGAGGCGAATGGTAAAATCCTCGCCAAGCCGCCCGAGTCCATCTTCATGTCGGCCACCGATTATTCGCCGGCGCCCAAGCTCGGCGCGGGCAAAGCCGGGCGCGTGTTTGAACTGCGCGACTACACCACGCCCGAAGGCCAGGTGGATGCGATCGACGCCCGTTTTCGTGACCACACCGTAAAACTTTTCGAGAAACATGGCATGGTGAATGTGGCCTACTGGCATCCAACCGACAAAGAGAAGGGCGCTGGCTCGCGGCTCATTTACATCCTCGCGCATCCGAGCAAGGAAGCGGGCCTCGCCGCGTTCAAGGAGTTCCAGAAAGATCCCGATTGGGTGAAGGCAAAGGACGCTTCAGAGAAGCAAGCCGGCGGCTCGCTCACGGTGAAGGATGGTGTCAAGTCCACCTACATGAAGGCGGTGGATTTTTCACCGATCAAGTGAAGGAACGCGGCGTTCACGCCGCTTCAACATCAGCTTTTCAAGGCGCGTCCGGGATTTCAGACGCGCCTTTTGATTTTAGCGCGTGGCCAGGGTCGCGCCTGGAAGCGGTTTCAGAAGGCCAATTTCGGCGGGACGAGACTCCGTCGAGCCGTGTTGGTACCGTTCGGCCTTGGCTCGACGGAGTCTCGCCCCACCTCATGAGACCACTCCTAGTCAACCGGGACGATGTGGTAGGTTTCCTTCCACTGGATCAGTTCAATGCGGTTGCCGTCGGGGTCGCAAATGAAAAAACGGTCAGCCCCGGGGATCGGGACGGTTTCGCTGATTTCCACGCCTTTCTTGCGCAACGTTTCCCGCGCCGCCCTGGCATCGCCCACGTGGAAAGCGAAATGGCGCGGACTGAGCGTGTCCGGTTCGGGCGCCGGGATGAGGTGGACCTGCTGGTCGCCCAACTGGAACCACCGCACGTGCAGCCCGGCGCCGGGGAAGGTCGAGGGGATGCCGATTTCCTGCAAGCCGAGCACGGCTTTGTAAAATGTAATTGCCCGTTCCATGTCGCTGACGACGATGGAGCAGTGGTGGATGCCGGAGAGTTTCATGTCGCCGGCCATTTTCCGACAATCCGGCGCGCTTGTAAATAGCGCATCGAGTCGGTGCGCAACTCAGTTTCTGAGCAGGCCGATCTGGGTGGTAGCGGCGAGCGTCCCGCTTGCCGTAGAGCCGGGGCGTCTCGCCCGGCGAAACCATGCAACAATGTTTCCTGACCTTCCCAATTTCCATGGCGAATCCGGACGGCAGGATGCCGTCCTCTACGGCAGACGGGACGTCCGCCGCTATGGCGAGGGGCGCGCATCTCGAATTGACAGAAACCGTCGTGGGGCGACAATCACCGCATGAGCGACATCATTTATCCGCGCAGTCCGCGCGAAGTCATGGCGGGCTGGACGTATCTGCCCCGGTTCGTGGACAAGATCCGGCTGCACCTGGCGGGGCGGTTGCCTGCCGATTACCAGGAAAATCTTACCAAGGGCTTCGATGGTCTTTGGCTCAAGGCGGCGGGCGTCACGGCTGAACAGATGATCGAAATCGTCCGCAACTCCCTCACCGATGGGGAGGTTTGTGATTGGGTGGGCAAGAACGTGAAAAAGACCGACGCGGAGAAGACCGTCTTCCGCGACCACATCCTGAATCACGGCCGGCAAAACGATGAAGCGCTCAGGGCCAGGCTGAAATTGCGCAAGGAACAGTCCGGCCTGGGGCAGCGCGACGACATCCAGACGTTTGTGGACTACATCGACGCGGATGAAAAGCGGATTTAGCGCGTTCCATTTCGGTTGCCGTTCGGTGCGTTGAGAATACTTCGCCCTATACCAACTCGATCGGGAGTCCGGAAAATCTTTTCCTCCAAGACGACCAAATCCCCTCACCATGAATCGGCCGCGGGGCTCATCGGCGCGCCAGCGTCTTGGAGTGCGGCAGTCCTCTGCCGCTGTCGGAAGGCCGCGGGAACCACGAAAGCGCCAGAGGACTGGCGCAGTCCAAAACCTTGCGGGGTTTCGGCCGGTTCATGGAAAGCCTCGATGCGAACATCGCGCACTGGAACCATGAACCCTGGAGCGCGGCATTTAAGCCGCTTCACGAGTCGTGCTGTATGGGGCGTCGAAGCGGCATAAATGCCGCGCTCCAAAGGCGGTTCATGGAAAAAGCGGTGGTCAAAGTGAACGACGGACGGCCTTGGGGGAAATCACACGCGCCTGGCATCAAACTTTTTCCGGCACGACGAAGGGCCGGCGGTAATGCCGCGTCAGCAGCGCATCAGCCTCGCGGTTTTCGGTGAACCGTTCCGTCTTGGGATCCATTTTCAGAAACTCGCCGAGTGTGGCCTTTGTTTTGGTCAGGTCCACCTGATTGGCGGCGAGGTGTTCCTGCATCCGGCCAAATGTTTCGGCAGCAGCCTTGTTCGCGCTCAGTTTCTCGCGGAGTTCGTCGGGTGATTGTTGCTGGCCGAGGCGATAGGAGATGTTGCCGGTGTGGCAAAGCCCGCTGGACAGAAAACCTTCGAGGATGTCCGCGTGCAAATCGGTGGTTTTGCGGCTGCGCACGGCGGTGATGAAATTTTCGAAATGATCGGACGTCCCTTCCCACTTCTTGACCAGCTTGTTCGCTTTGTCATAAGCGGTGCAGCCTGTGTAATTGGGAACCAGCACGTGGCCACCTTCACAGTGAATGATCACCCCGACGGCGGCGCCATTGTCGGCGGGGAACCGGTCCATGCTCTTGCCCCAATCCTTCTCCTGGAATTCCTTTGCGCGCGGCAGGCCGCGCACTTCAAAAATAAGCGGCGCCTTCGCGTAATCGTGAAAAACAAACTGCGTGTTGGGCGTTTCGCCATCGTCCTCGTAACCGAGGCGGCCGCCGACGCTGAAGACGCGCGGGGAAAGCTCCATCTCGCCGAGGAACCAGCGCGAGATGTCCATCTGGTGAATGCCCTGGTTGCCCAGGTCGCCGTTGCCGTAATTCCAGAACCAGTGCCAGTCGTAGTGAAGTCTCGCCCGGCGCAGCGGGTCCTTGGGCGCCGGACCGCACCAGATGTCGTAGTCCACGGTGTCGGGCACTTTCTGCGGGCCTTCGGTTTTGTCGATGCTCTGGCGCGGTTTGTAACACAGCCCGCGGGCGATGAGGAGTTTTCCCAGGTTGCCCGCGCGCACCCATTCGACGGCCTCCTTGATGGCGTAACTGGAGCGGCTTTGTGTGCCGGCCTGGACAATTTTGTTGTACTTGCGTGCGGCTTCGACGAGTTTGCGCCCTTCCCAGACATTGTGGCAAACGGGCTTTTCCACATAGACATCCTTGCCGGCCTGGACGGCCCAGATGGCGGCCAGCGAATGCCAATGATTCGGCGTGGCGATGGTGATGACGTCCACGTCCTTGGATTCGAGCAGCTTGCGCAGGTCCGTGTAACCCTTGACGTCCTCGTTTTTCTTTTTGGCCTCGGCCACACCGGCGTTCAGGACCTTGCTGTCCACGTCGCAGAGCGCCACCATCTTGACCCCTTCGGGGCCAAGCTTGCGCATGCCGCTGAGGTGGCTTTCCCCCCGGCCGTGGAAACCAATTGTGGCGACACGGATGTCGCTGTTGGCGCCTTTGACCTGCGACCAGGATTTGGCGGAAAAACTCGCGGTGGCGGCGGCGAGCGCGGAGGCTTTGAGAAAATTGCGGCGATTGAGGTTTTTCATAAAGGTGTGTGGGCTGGACGTTGAGGGAATCGGGCTTCGATCAAATTATTTCGCGGCGGGCGACTTTGCATATTCTGCGTAACGCTCGGCGATCCTGCCCTGCTTTTCATCGCCGTTGTGGAAATAGTAACGATAGCGGAAGGTCAAACTTTTGCCGGCGGGGAGAACCAGGTTGCCAGCGGTCTTGTCCGGCAGCTTCTCGAAATCATGCTGGCCAAAAGGATTGGCGGCGAACAGGCCATAGTCGCGCACGTGCCACCAGGTCGGGTGCCGGGGATTTTGCGGATGATCGAAGATGGCCACGCCGACGATTTTACCGTCCACCGGGCCGTAGTAATCGCACCAGGCGGCGCGTTTGCCCCACGTCTCGTTGTCGCGGACGCCCGTGCTCATAACGATGTGGCCCTCGCCGGGCGTGGCTTTCTTCTCGCCCTTTGCTTTCGCCCTGGACAAGCGCATGGATTCATTGACGCGAATGGACATCGAGCCTTCCTTGGTGTCGCCGAAGGTTACTTCGCCGTTAGAGGCGTGGAGCGTGATTTCAAAGTCGAGCATCCGGTCGTCCTTACGGTCCTTGCGGTCGACGAGGCGCAGCAGCACCATGGCTCCGTGCTCTGCAAAGACATCAGGGCGGTCCCTGCGCGCGTGGATTCGGATAGTGCGCTGGTCGGTACAAATCAACTTGCCTGCCGCGTCCACCCAATTGTTTTGCGATTTGATGATCCCGACATCCTGGCCGGACTTCACCTCGAGAAATTTTTGGTGAACGGTCTTGCCGGCCTGGGGCGCTTCCGACCAGAAATCCTGGCCGTTGATTTCTCCGTGGGCGAACCAGAGCGAGCGATGATGCGGATGGTCGTGGTCTTCGCCGGGGACATCTTTCATCGGCCAGTTCCGCGACATCGGCAGGCCGGCATGAGTCATCACGGGATAAAAATACGGCCGGGGCACGTCCTTGAAGAAATATTCGGAGAAGAATTTCCCGCCGATCTCGATCTTGAGCCGGTCGGCAAGCTGGGTGATCTGGACGCCCTGGTCAGCGGCGGAGGCCAGTCGGAGGCCAGTGAAAAAAAACAACAGGGCGAGGGAACAAACACCGCGTTTCGGAGTCATGGTGTCGGACATGGTATGGGCGAAACAAAAGCGGTCAATGCAAAAACGGTTGCCCTGCCGGGGACAGGACGACGACCTGTTCGCCGCGCAGCCACCCGATGCGTTTGGCGGCGTCCGCCACCTGCAACCAGTCCTTGTTACGGTCCAGCACCGTCACCTCGGCGCCGTCCTGCAAGTTGTAATGGCTTTGGGATTCATCCAGCGGCCCGTAGCGCACGACGGTTTCGCGGGCGACCACCACGGCAGGAATGACGCGGCAATGCTCATACCAGGTTGCGCCAAGAAAAAATCCAGCCAGGCAGGCCGCCACGCTCGCGGCCGCCGTGCAGCCTCTCAACGATGTTTTCCACGCGGGCCACACCTGGGCAAGCGTCAATAATCCAAGCCAGACCCAGGCGGCGATGGCGGCGATCGCCGTCCACTCATTCAACGTCAAGCGGTCCAGCCAGCGGCGCCAGCGGTCGGACCGCGCGCCGGCCCCGCCGGTCACGCTGTTGCGGGCGAATTGCAGGTTCGCGCGCAAGTCCGGGTCGCGCGGCGATAAGACCCCGGCGCGCCGGTAAGCGACGATGGCGCGCCCGATCTGGCCGCTCTTGAACAAGGCGTTGCCCCAGTTGAAAAGCAATTCGGCGGAGACGCGGCCGTCGGCCGCCAGTTTTTCGTAGGCGGAGGCAGCCTCGGAAAATTTGCCTTGTTCATAAAACTTGTTGGCCTGCTCAAACGCCGCCGTCCCGTCTTGCGCGTTCAAGACGGTCACGGAGGCCGCCCACAAAAGAGCCGCCAGTCCGAAACAAAATGCGCGCCGGCCGCGGTTCATGCGACGGCCTCCATCGCCTGCAACTCACGCAGCGCCGCTTCCAGCCGGGGGATGAGCGAGGCGAGTTCCTGGCTGGTGCGCTGCGGCGCGTAGCGGGCCTGGTTGCAGGACTGAAACAACTGATGCAACGCGTCGAGCGTCTCCGGCGCCACGCCGAGCGGACGCAATCGTTCCTCGACCACCGCTTCCGTGATGGCGAAGGCGGGCAAATCGAGCCGCTCGCCCAATTGCTCCTGCAAGAGCCGGAAAGCCGTGACGAAGAATGCCTCCGACTGATTGGCCGCTGCGAGGCGCGGGAGCTCCTGCAAGCCGCGCCGGATGATTTGGGCCGCCTGGCGTTGACGCCGCAGGCGGGGATTGTTGGCCAGGTTCTCCTTGCGCTGGCGCCAGACGATGGCGCCCAGCCAGGCCAGCAACGGCGTCGCCTGCAAACCCAAAAACCACGGCTGTTGCACGAGCGGCGGACTGATTACGCCCAGTGTCCCGGGCCGCGTTTTGATGTGCACGATGTCCTGCGCGGGCGGCGGCGTGTCGGTGCCCGGGCCGGCGATGGCGAGAATGGTCGGCTGTTGGGGCGCGGCTGAGGCCGGGTGCACGGCGAGTTGGACGGCCGGTTGCGCGAGGGTCTGGTAGGTCTTTTTTTCCGGGTCGAAAAAGCTGAACGTCAACGCCGGCAGTTCCTTCACCTCGGCGTTCTGCGGAATCACGACTTGTTCAAACGTCCTGGCGCCTTCCAGTCCAAGCGGGTCGCTGGTTTCCACCTTGCTGGTCGGCGGATAGACTTTGAACTCGCGCCAATCGTCCAGCGACGGCAAGGCGAGGGCGTCGAGCGTGCCGCGTCCGGCGATTTTTATTTTCAACGTGATGGGGTCGCCCACGGCCAGGTTGGTCGGGCCGGCGGTCATCGTCACATTGAAACGGCCGACAGCGCCGGTGAAGTCGGGCGGGACGTTTCCGGCGGGCAGCGGCTGGATGCGCAACTTCTGCGGTTCGCTCTTCACGGTGGCCGGGCGCAATTCATAGCGCGGCCCGAAGAAATCGAAGCCAAAGGCCTCGAAAGGATCGCCGCGCCGGCGGTTGCGCGCCGGGATGCGCAGCGAGAGTTTGCATTCGGCGGGGCCGAGGGTGAGGTCGCCGGTTTTGGCGGCGGCGAGCGACCATTTGAAGCTGACCAGCGTGAAGACCTGGTTGCCCAGCTGCACGCGCTTTTGTTCCGGGTTGAGTGCTTTGCCGATGGTGAACCCCTGCGATTGCAATTGGGGCATTTGCACGTCTTGCGCGTCCTGCACGTAGAGCTGGACTTCCACGGGGAAGAGTTCGCCCACGTAAAATTCGTTCTTCGGCACGATCAGCTTCACGAAAGCCAGTTTCCCAAGGCCCTCGGCATCGGCGCCGGGCGCGCCGCTCTTGACCGCTTTCAATTTCAGCGGCTGGCTGGCGAGCTTCCGGCCGTTCAATTCGATTTGAAAGCCGGGGATGACATAGTCGCCGGGTTGCTGCGGCGTGAGGGTGTAACTGTGGGTGAATGAAGAAGTGGTCTGGCCGTTGACAATTGAAATCTGTCTGGAGGGTCCGACGTAATCAATCTTAAAATTGGGCAGGGCTGGAAGCTGCGGCGCGCTTTGCGGCGCGGCCTCCTGGAAGGCGAGCGAGAGCGTCACGCTTTCTCCCAGGGTGATGGTGTCCCGGTCGAGGCTGGCGGTGAACGAGGGTTCCGCCGCGCCCGCCACGAGGACCCCGGTGAACCCGCAAACGGCCAGGAGCAATCTGACGGCGGCGGCCGCGACTCGTCTGGCCTGGGCGTGTGACGGTTTCATGCAGGGCACGGTTTACCAATCCTTGAAAACTCGACCGTTCGAACTGGTCTTGTTGGTCGGGCCAAAAACGAACGTCCGTTCCTCGCCCTTTTGCGCGTCGAGCAACTGCTTTGCTTCCTGCGGCGTCATGGCCTGCGCCTGCATGGGTTGAGACGGCTCGCCTTGCTGCTGCTCGTCCTTCTGGTCCTTTTTCCCGCCTGATGACTTCGTTTGTTGGTCCTGCTTCTGCTGATCCTGGTTGGACTGCTGTTGCTGATTCTGTTGATCCTGCTGCTGTTGCTGCTGCTGGTCTTTCTTTTCCTGATCCTGCTTCTCCTGGTCGTTTTTGGACTGCTGCTGTTGCTGCTGCTGTTTGAGCAGTTCGTCCAATTTCTTCAGCTTGATGTCGTCGGGAAACAGTTTCCGTCCGTGGTCCACCTCTTCCCTGGCCTTGGCCACGTTGTTCGATAAATAGCTTTGCGCGCCGTGGTGAAAAAATTCATCCGCGGGTTGCGCGCAAGCTGCCTGCCAGGTCAGCGGCAACAGGCTAAGGCTGATGAGGAGTCGCAATGTCATCAATGTCCTTCAGTTTTTTTGCGTAGTCTTGAAATTGTTTTGCCGCGGGATTGTTTTGCAGCAGGCTCTCCATGATCTCCAGCGCCTGATGATAATTCCGGTGGCGCGTGGCTTCGTCGGCCGCCTCTTTGGCCCGGCGCGCCGCTTCGCGCAACTGGACGATCAGTTCCACATGGTGCTTGACGAACGCCAGATTGAAAGCCGCGTCCTGGTCGTTCTTGTCCAGCGCGACCGCGTTGTGATAATCCTTGATCGCCGTCTCCCACAATTGTTGCAAAGCATCCAGGTCTTGCGCCGCCTCACCGAGCCGGTAGTGCGTGTTGCCGAGGTTGTAAAAGGAACGCTGCTGCAATTTCAGGTCCGGCGAAGTCAGCGCGGCGTCAAAATTCTTCAGGGCTTGTTCGAACTGCCCGGCCTGATAGGCGGCGGCGCCGCCGTTGTAATTCAGCCGCGGGTCGTTCGGATTTCGTTCCAGCAGTTTTTGGTATTCCTGCCAGGCATTTTCGTATTTTCCGCTTTTATATTCGCGCAACGCGCTGGCGGGCGAAGCCGGGAGGCTGGCGGGCCACGCCACCAGCAGCAACAGCGCCACCGCTTGCCGCAGGCCAAGGCCGGCGGAGGCCGGGGTCACGACTCCTTCGGCCCTGGTTTTTTTGCGGTCGGGCAGGAACATTTCGAGCAGCAGTAAAACGATGGCCAGGCCGAGCGGCCAATAAAATTTTTCGCGATAGTGTTTGATGAGTCTGGCGGTGGATTCGCTTTTGGGCAAGGGGGCCAGCCCTTTTTCATACAGCACGTCAATGGTGTCCGCGCCGCGCAGGTTCAAGTAAAAGCCATGGCCGAGGGTGCCGATTTGCTTGAGCAGATTTTCGTCGAGCCGGGATTTGACGGCATTGCCGCCGGCGTCCTTGATGAAGTTGAGCGCGCCGGATTCATCGCGGGCGCGCAACAGCTCGCCTTCCGGTGTGCCGACACCAACGGTGAAAATGTGCAAGCCCGTTTTGGCCGCGCTTTCCGCCGCCTCGACCGCGCCGCTCTCGTGGTCTTCGCCGTCGGTGAACAGAATCAGGATCTTGTGGCTCTCGCTCTCCTCCTTGAAGGCGGTGGTGGCGGTCAGGATGGCGTCGCTCAGGCTGCTGCCGCCCTGGGGAATGACGCCGATGTCCAGCGCGTACACGCTTTGGCGGAAAGCCTCGTCGTCGAGCGTGAGCGGGCATTGCAAAAATGCGGTGCCGGCGAAGGCCACCAGGCCCAGGCGGTCGTTCTTCGCCTTGTCGATCAGACTGAGCGCCTCGAGTTTGGCGCGTTCGAGCCGGTTGGGTTTGATGTCCTCGGCGAGCATGCTGCGGGATGTGTCAATGGCCACGACGATGTCCAGGCCGCGGAATTTCGCCTCTTCCCAGTCGAAGCCCCATTGGGGTTGCGCCAGGGCGAGCAGCGCCAGCGCCACGGCCGCGGCCACCAGCGCGAGTCGGAATTTCTGGCGGCCCCGGGAAACGCCGGCCGTCAGGTTGGCCAGCAGGCGGGACTGGACAAACCGGCCGATGAGGCGTTGCTTCGTGCGCCAGGCCCGGACCAGGAACCAGCCGAGCAGGGGAAGGATGATCAACAACAGCCAGAGAGCGCGAGGGTTTCCGAAAATCATGGCAGCCTCCTCCAGACCGTGTGGTTCAGAATGATTTCCAGCAGCAGCGCCGCCACACCGGCCCAGATGAACCACGGGAACAGCTCGCGGTAGCGCTGGTATTTTTTGACTTCGACCTCGGTCTTTTCGAGCCGGTCAATCTCGGCGTAAATATTGCGCAACGTGGCGGAGTTGTCGGCGCGGAAATATTTTCCGCCCGTCTTGTCGGCGATTTTGGTCAGCGTCTCCTCGTCAATGTCCACTTCCATCGGGACATAAACTTTCCGGCCGAAGGGATCAATGCGCGGGAAAGGAGCCGTGCCGCGGATGCCCACGCCGATGGTATAGACCTTGACGCCGAGGGTTTGGGCGGCCTCGGCGGCGGTGAGCGGCGGGACTTTGCCGGCGTTGTTCTGGCCGTCGGTCATCAGGATGATGATTTTACTTTTTGATTTGATGTCGCGCAACCGGTTGAGCGCGGCGGTCAGGGCCGAGCCGATGGCGGTGCTGTCCTCGATCAGGCCGAGTTTGAGGCGTTCCAGGTTTTGCTGTAAAAAATCGTGGTCCAGAGTCAGCGGCCCGGCGATGTAGGCGCGGCCCGCGAAGGCGACGAGGCCGATGCGGTCGTTGGGGCGGCGGGCGATAAATTCTTCGAGCACGTTCTTGGCAATGGTCAGGCGGTCCACGCGCTGGCCGCGCAATTCGAAATCCTCGGAGGCCATGCTGCCGGAAAGGTCGAGCGCCACCACGATGTCAATGCCGCTGGCTTTGATTTTGGCTTCGCCTTCGCCCTTTTGCGGGCGCGCCAGCGCGAGGAGAAACAGCGCGAGCGCCAGCCAGCGCAGCAGGAGCAGAAAGCGGCCGGGGCGCGAGCGGCTGAGGTTGATGATGCCCTTGACCAGTTGCAGCGAGGAATAGAGAAAGGCGGCCGGCGTTCCCTGGCGGCCTTTGAGCCAGGCCAGCACGGGCAGCAGCAACAGCAGCAACAACGCGTATGGATGCGCAAACGTCATGCCTTGACCGGGTCGAGGGTTGAGGTTTGCGGGGCGGCCGGCGCCGGTTCGGTTTCGTCCACCAGGCGGCAGGCGGCGGCGTAGAGGTCTTTCAACTCCGGCTCGCCGGGTTCGTAGCGGGCGAACTTGACGAGGTCGCAGCGGCCGAGAAAATCGCCGAGACTTTGCTTCTGGTCCGGGGTCAGCAAGTCGGAGGCTTGCAGTTCGTAGAGGAATTCCTCGGTGGTCCGTTCCGGCGCGTGGAAACGGAAGCGTTCCTCCAGATAGTTCCGGATGGTGTCCGAGACGAGAATGCAAAAGGGCCGGGGCTGATGCAGCCAGGCCAGGGCCTCGGCCAGTTTCTGCCGCGCCCGTTCGTGGGGAGGAATGAGGATTTCCGGTCTGGCCTGGTGCAACTGGTCCTGCCGGCGCTTCCAGAGGTAAAACAAGAGGGCGGCCAGGGCCAGCGCGCCCAGTGTCCACCAAAGCCAGAGCCAGGGATCGGGGATGTCCACCGGCGCTTTGAGGGCGCGAATGTCCGGGCTGGCGGCATTGTTGGTGGGAGCGGCAGGAGACGGGAGCAGAAGCGGAGCGGCCCAGGCAGTTCGGAGTTCAGGCTTTAACCTGAATGCTTCACACGCCGATTGAAACCGCGTCAGCTTGTAGCCGCCGACGTGAGGAGGCGGACTTATGCATGTCCCATCCGAATCCGCCTCCTCACGTCGGCGGCTACGAAACAGCCTGAAGGCTGGACTCCAAACTTTTTTATCGGACACACTCATTTTTATCCGTGGCGGCGGCGTTTCTCGCGCGTTTCAAAGAAACGGCCCAACCCAGCCGCGTAAGGCTGGTCGGTCCGGAGTTGGATGGAGTCAATATTCAGGGAGCGGAACAACCGTAGCAAATCGGCCTGGGCCTTGACCTGCTGCCGGGCGAAGGCCGTGCGCCGGTTTTCGTCACTCGTGTTGACTTCCACCACTTCGCCGGTTTCGGCGTCTTGTAAAATCAGGCGACCGAGCGAGGGCAATTCCATCTCGTAACGGTCTGTGATTTGCACCGCCACCACATCGTGCCGGCGGTTGGCCTGGCGCAGCGCGGTTTGCGAGGTTTGCGCCAGCGACCCGGAAAGCAGCGACGCGGGCCGCGCCGGCGCGTTGGCGGCGGTGGGAGGAGAGGCGGTCGGGCCGAGAAAATCGGAAATGATGACGGCGATGGCGCGGTGGACAGTGACGCGGGAAAGAAATTCCAGGGCGCCGTTCAAATCGGTGCCCTGGCGGTGCGGCGTGAAAAAGAGGATTTCCCGGATGACGCGCAGCACATGGCGTTTGCCCTTGCGCGGCGGGATGAATTTCTCCACGCCTTCGGTGAAGAGAATGAGGCCGACCTTGTCGTTGTTGCGGATGGCGGAGAAGGCGAGCACGGAGGCGATCTCGGCGGCCAGCTCGCGTTTGGATTGCTCGCCCGAGCCAAACAGGCCGGAACCGCTGAGGTCCACCACCAGCATCACGGTCAGCTCGCGTTCCTCGACGAACTTTTTGACGAACGGGTGGTTCATGCGCGCGGTGACGTTCCAGTCAATCGAGCGGACTTCATCGCCGGGCTGGTATTCGCGCACCTCGTCGAAGTTCATGCCCTGGCCTTTGAAGACGGAATGGTATTGGCCCGCGAGCGTTTCGCTGACGAGCCGGTTGGTGCGGATCTCGATCTGGCGGATTTTTTTGAGAATCTCGCGGGGAATCATACCGGGGAAAAGGATGAAGGATAAAGGTTGAATGATGAACTCGCGCGGCGGAAAAACCCTGCTTGCGCGAGTAAATCAAAGGAGTAGATTGCCGCCATGAGTGCGACCCAAGTTTTGGAGCAAGTGGACAAGCTTCCGTTTGAAGAACAACGAGAAGTTTTCGAGCGCCTCCGCGAAAAATTCGACGACGAACTCACGCCCGAACAAATCGCCGAACTCGACCGCCGCGCGGAGCGCGCACTGGCACATCCCGAACGTTGCCGTCGGCTCGACGACGTGGTGGCTGACATCGAGAAACGATTCCGCGGCAGGCGATGAGTTATCGGGTGGTCATTGAGGAGGAAGCGGAACGGGAATTCGCCGAGGCGGTTGCTTTTTACGACGAGCGCGAGCCGGGAGTCGGCCAAAGATTCGCCCAAGAGTTGCTGGCCTTTTTCAAAACGGTTTGCGACGACCCCGAACGATTTCGTTTCGCCAGCCGGTTGACCCGCAAAGCCAGACTGCCAAAGCCGTGGCCGTATTCCGTTTATTTTATCATCAAACGCGAAACTTCCGAGGTGATTATCAGCACCATCTGGCATGGTTCGCGGAATCCGACGGAACTGCGCCGGCGGCTGAAATGAAAAGTCTGCGAGCGTTTCGGTCACGATGCGGTTCGTGCGAATCTCGATCTGCCGGATTTTTTTGAGAATCTCGCGGGGAATCATGAGTGGGAAAATGATGAATGATGAATGATGAATGATGAATTCGCGTGGGCACGAAACTTGGCTTGTGTGAATGAACCAACGGCGTAAATTGACGCCATGAGCGTGTCAGAAATCATCGAACAAATTCGCCTGCTGTCGGCCAAGGAAAAGCAGGAAATTCTCGAAAGGCTTTGGACGGAATTCGGTGATGAACTCCAACCCTTCGATCCAGACCTGACGCCGGAACAACTCGCGGAACTGGAGCGACGGGCGGAAGACGCGCTGGCGAATCCAGGACGGGGAATCCCGGTGGAGCAAGTCATGGCCGAATTGAAACAAAAGTACGGCTGGAAGTGATTGGCGTTGACGAGCGAGCGCGCCCCATGTGCGGGTGCGGGCGTGGTGCGTGAATCCTTGCGCGTGGAGTTCGCGACCATCAGCGAATCCCAAAGGGATTCCGGCCCAAAGCCCAGGGTTGCGAGGAACGAGCTACCCTGGGTGAACCGGGAAAAAACCGACAACGCCAACGGCGTTGCGGCGCGGTATTGAG
>CAZIFU010000088.1:0-3326 GCA_964539075.1 uncultured Verrucomicrobiota bacterium
GGCCGCCGCCGGGAGCGTCGCAGACACGCCCTCGCTACGCCGTCGGCAGGGGGGGAAAGGTCCTGAAAAACTTCAGCTCAAGGGGGGGAAAGGTCGTGAAAATCTCTGTCTGGAGGGGTCCGTAGCATCTGAAAACTGACACTCCGCGACAGCCAACGTGCCCTGGACGTGGGCCGATTTGTTTTCCTTCAAAAAGCCAGCAGCAAGCCGCTGTTGGTACCTGACTGCGACAGGCGAAAAATCAGTCGCGAGCACGTTGCAGCCCCGCCCTGCATACGTGTACGGATAGGGATCCAATCCGCATCCGGCGAACCAGACCCGTCCGCCCTTCTCCTGTGCAAACGAGAGAAAGCGTAAGACGATGGGGGCTGAATCAAATGAAATCCGATCCGTCGCCGAGAGTTCCGCGTTGAAGTAACGGTCCCAAGCGTCTCTGTCTTCCCAGTGTATGGGAGGGCTATTTATCATACTTGTCTGCCTAACGGGGTGGCGCTCAGCGGCCGCCGCCACGGCGCTGCCGAGAAATGGACCGATGACCCGGCTTGGCGGCGGCCCGCTGCAGCGCCTTGTTAGACGGCTTTTTGGCCCGCGGCACGGCCTCGGCCAGGTCTAGCATCGCCCTGAGCGCCCGGTTCACGGAGTCATCAGTTGGGAAAGCCGACGCTACATCGTCAGCCAGAACAACAATGTTGCTCCCCGCTCGGTACGCCTTGGCGTACTTCCCGCGAACACCACCCTGCATGCTTGCGAAGTCATACTCCGCCCTGAGATCGTCATTTCTTTTCTTCATAGAATCGCCTCTCTCGGCGTGTGGCTCTGCGTGCGCTGATGATTCGGACAGCGCCTCTACGGTGTGTGTGCGCAACAACGACCCTATTGCCGAGTTGCGAGGTTCTGATGGTGATCAGTCGGTCTTCACTTCCCGAGTGATCGGGGTCCGGGAACGTCCAGGCGAGCGGATCCCCGAAAACGGTCGCGGCCTCCCGGAACGAGATGCCATGCTTCCGGAAATTGGCTCCAGCCTTTCTTGCATCCCATTCAAAACGCATGCTGATAGGATAGCACTTGCCATAGTGCCCCAGCGAGACAGCCGCTCGTCGACAGCTGCGGTCGCAGTCCGTCTAACAGTCGTGCTCACCCGCGAGCGCCGAACGCAAGTTTCTCGAACGGTCGCTGCCCGCACTTGGCGTTCGGCGGGTGCAGCGCGACGTTAGGAGCTGTGGCGACGGCATGACCCAGAAATCGCGTGACTCCCTGCTGAACCTTCAGTCATTCCGTCGGACGTGCGCCCGAAGCGTCGACCTCTACCCACGGTTCCTACGATCCGGGGGTTGCCACCAAACTGCCGTCAGATCCTTCCTCGAAGACCGGCAGCGCGAACGGAGCGATGCCAACCTCCAAGGTTGTTGAGATCGGTGCCGCATGCAAGACGAGACTCTCGAACGACCAGTTCGCGCTGCGGGCGGGCAACGACCGTCGACCTTTCACTCGGAGCGCCGACCGATGACCACGGTCGTCACTGGCCCGGAACTTCAAAGCTCCTCCAGGAAAACCTGCCGCTTCCTAACCGTCGGTGTTCAGGCGCGCGCCGCTTCGGCGCGTCGCCTGCAACACATTGTTGGGCGGCTCTTAGGCCCCTGTCGGCTCACAGACTGCCTCCGGTTCTTTCATACAGCGCCCAGCGGCCGACCTTATCTCCAATGGCACGCAGCACCTGGTCAGTGATACGGCCGTCAGGGCCATGACGCGCATTACTGATGGGAAGGCGAACCGTTAGCGACCCATCAGATGCGACATGACGCGCTACGGCCGCAGCAGCATCCAGGATATAGCCACCGCCAGGGGGCACATCCTTGTCCGTAACTTTCCTTGAGAAGGTCGCGAGCGCTGCCGATGCACCATACTGGTGTGCCTCACATGGATCCGCGAGGCAGGCGCGCGCGGCCTGAAGATAAGCCTCAATGGCATCTCGTGCGTACCCGTGAAAGTGGGGTTCCCACCTTGACCACGCAGCCTCAACAGCCGCGAGAGCAGCCACACCCTCGGCTTGCACCCCCCACTCGGAGAAAGCCGTAACCCATGGATCAAGATCTGTCCACCGCGTGGAGACTGGTAAAGGAGGAGCATCACACATGGCTGTTCGCGCTGCGACGTAGCCAGCGTGGCTGGCAAGCCGTAACCACTTCTCCTCCAAGTCCCCGGTCTGCCTTCGTGCCAGCAGGTAGGCCACCTCATCTTCGACGGAGCCCGATTCCTTCCACCGGCGCTCCAGTTGGCTTAGCACGCTATTGGTCATGAGTCAGCCCCGTCTCCTCGTGCTGAGGGCTTCTGTCGCGTTTTCGGCCGCCCAACGCCCAGCATCAGCTGCGGCGCGCAGCGCCGTCCGCTGCATGCCGTTGTTGGGCAGCCTCCTCACCCTCGTCCGCGTGAGGAGAGCTGCTTCTGCGTCATTGGGAACCGCGGCCCAAAGCGCATCACATTGTATAACGCCGGGAATCAGCGCCGACCTCATACGCTCGTTTGCGTCACCTGCGGACATGCCGAGTTCATTGAACCGACTAACGCCACGGCCCGAAGCGCGTGACGGCAACAATGGCCTCGCCTTTGAGACGGAACAGGCCGCGATAGCCGCCGAACCACAGACGCCCATCGCGGCCCTGGTGCGTGCATTGGATCGCGTTGCTCGTCAGCCCCTCGGCCTCACGGTAGCGCTGGAACGTCTTGCCGTTGAAACGGTAAAGGCCGGAGTTCTCGACGGGAAACCAGATCTCACCGGCCCGGTCCATGAAGAGGTCCCACACTTCTGTGCCTTCGACGCCGTCGGCGTCGGTGACGGCGGTGAACGTCTCTCCGTCCAGGTAGCAGACGCCGTTGTGGTGCGTCGCAAACCAGAAGCGGCCGTTCCGATCCTCGAGGATGCAGTTGACGTTGTCGTTCGACAGGCCGTCCGCCTCGTTGTAGTTGCGCAGCAACTTGCCGTCGTAGACGTAGGCCCCGCCGTTGGTGCCGAACCACAGGCGGCCGGCCCGATCCTCGGTGATGCTGCGAACCATGCGCGCGCTAGTCACGCCAACCATTGGATCCGGTTCGGCCTCTGGTAGCTCGAACGGCGTGAATCGGCCACCGTCAAACCGGCAGACTCCCTGCAGCGTACCCACCCACAGCTCGCCACGACGGTCGAAGGCGAGGCACCAGACGTCGTCGCTGACCAGCCCGTCGCGCACGGTGTAGTTCGTAAACGACGCGCCGTCGAACTTCGTCAGACCGCCTTCAGTCCCGAACCAGACGCTGCCGTCGGCACCCTCGACGATCGCGCGCACCGCGAC
>CAZIFU010000089.1:0-48331 GCA_964539075.1 uncultured Verrucomicrobiota bacterium
CTCGCCGTCGCGGCCGGACACGCGGAACTCGAGGCCGGGCTTCTTGACGCGGAAATCCTTGCTCGAAGCACGGAGCGGCTTCTTGCCTTCGACCGTCGCGACGACCTCGTCGCCCTTCATCTCGAGGAGCAGTGAATACCATTTGCCGGACGCGAAACTCTCTCGCGCGGACGCCAGCGCCTTGCTCTGCGAATTGCGGTCCGCTTTGTCGTTGTGTTCGGTGATGTTCCACATCCGGGGCGTGATCATCACCGAGAACAGGTGCCCATGTTTCCGCAACTCGCCGGGCGACGGATTGCAACTGACGTTGATTCCCCGCGCGCCGGCGAACTTGAAATCAATCTGGATGGCTGCGTCCTGCATCGGCTGCTCGCGGCTGAACAGGCCCAGGCGGCTGTCCTCCTTCTTCTGGCTCGCGTGCAGGACGCCGTCGGCCACGCGCAGCCCGCCGGTCTTGCCGGTCCACCCTTTGGGCAACGTGTCGCCGTCGAACTTTTCTTCGAGCAGCAATTTGCCCTTCTTGCCGAGCGCCGGTTCGAGATCGGCAGCGGCGAGGGGCGCAACCCAAAAAACCAGGAGGAGTGCGACGGTCAGCGCGTGGCGGCGTTTCATACCGGAGTCAAGACGGCGGTCAGGGTGTGTCAGATACAACAATTTGTCCAGCCGGGACGGCGATGGGTTTCGGTCCGTCCCGCCCCAACAATCACATCCTGCCCTCGCCACTGCCGCCACTACAGGGCGCATCTTGACATAGTATCGCGCGACGATAAATTGGAGCAGTGATCGCGAGTTTCGCCTGCCGGAAGACTGAACGCCTGTGGCAGCGATAGCGCGACCACGGCCTGCCTCCGCAGATTGAGCGCGCGGCCTTGCGGAAGCTCACGCAGTTGGACCGCTCGCACGAGTTGCGCGACTTGCGGCTGCCGCCCGGCAACCGCCTGGAAGCCCTCAAGGGCGACCGGGCCGGGCGATACAGCATCCGCATCAATGACCAGTGGCGTGCTTGCTTTCGCTGGCAAGGCGAGGACGCGCACGACGTTGAAATTGTGGACTACCACTGAATTTATGAAGACAAAAAAAATTACTCCGATTCATCCCGGTGAAATCCTGCTCCACGACTTCATGGAGCCGCTGGGCCTCACCCAGTATGCGCTCGCCAAGGCCATCAGTGTGACACCCATGCGTGTGAGCCAGATCGTGCGCGGGCAACGGGCCATCACGGCGGACACCGCCTTGCGCCTCTCGCGTTACTTCGGCACGCGGCCCGGCTGGTGGCTCGACCTCCAGACCCATCACGATCTCGAAACCGCCGCCGACGAACTCGAAGCTCGCATCGCCCGCACCGTTAAACCCTGCAAACTCCTGCCTGTTCCGGAGCCGGTCGCAGCGTGATGCACGGCGCAATTGATGCCGCCTGCGCCGCGAGCAGTCTTGCCAACAAAAAAAGTGTGGACTTGATCGACCCCTCGGATATCACTGGTCCCGCTATGGAGCCGCGGGCGGCTTGACCGGCGCGGGGTCGGCTTTCCTGCCGCCACCGCGTTTGCGTTTGGATTTGCCGTCCGGTTTATCGATAATTTTCTCGACCGGCTCGCCGTTGTATTTCCGCAAATCCCCCGACAACACCTCGGGCACCGGCCCCTTCTCCATCACACCGGCACGCATGAAGAAGTCGGAGGAATATTGCAACCAGGCGAAATCCCTCGGCGCGGTTCTCGCGACGCCATGCCCCCGGCCCTCGGCCAGATACAACTCGAAATTGACGCCGGCCTCCTTCGCCTTGTTGTGCAGTAGAATCCCGTTGCCCAACTCGATGTCGGCCGTGCCGGAGAACAACACCGTCGCCGGCCAGGATTTGGTGACGTGTCGTGCGGGCGAAAGCTTCAGGGCCAGTTCGTCGCCGAGCAACCGCTTGAAGGCGCCGGCCCGGCTGTCGTCCACGAGACTCGCGACCGGGTAATAGAGCAGCAGCGCGTTGGGAATGCAGGAAACACGCAGGTCGTCGGTGTCGCTGTTCGGCGCCTCCGCGATGGCCGTGCAGGCCGCGATGTGCCCGCCTGCTGAGCCGCCTCCGGCGATGACGCGCGCGGGGTCCGCGCCGAGCTTCGCGCAGTTGGCCCGCACCCAGCGCACGGCGCTCCGGGCGTCTTCCGCGCACTTGTCGAGCATGACGCCCTGGCGATTGCGCACGCGATAATCGGCCAGGCCCACCACGACGCCGCGCTTGGCGAAGTGCTCCGCCTCCCTGACGCCCGCAAAGACCTTGCCGCCGCTCCAGCCGCCGCCGAAAAAGAAAATCAGCACCGGCCGCTGGTCGTTCGGCGACCAGCCCGCCGGCATCGCGAAGTAAATCCGCAGTTCCCCTTGGGGCGTCTGCTTATAGACGAACTCCTTGTAGCCGTGCTGCCTGCCCTCGGCGGAAAGCTCGGCGAGATAAGCCGCCATGTCAAAGCTGGCCTTGGCGCTCTGTTTGGCCGCGCGTGTGGCGGCGCGGGACGGGGTGGCAGGAGCGGTGTTGGTCGAAACCGCGCCGGTCGCAGCGTCCGCTTGCGAAAGCGCGATGGTGCCCATCGACAAGGCAAGGGCCGCTGCAATTCGTTTTTGAATCATGTCACGCATCTCCGCCAAATAAGATTGTTCATGGGCAATGTCCTAATCTCGACGCGGCTTACTTGGCGACGAGCCGGGTCTTTACGGTCGCGAGCAGTGCCGTAATCTCCGAGAGTTTCTGGCGCAAGTCCGGCCAGTCCGGGTCTTCCAAATCAAATCCCGGATAGCGTTCCGAAAAGTAAGCGTCCGCTAATGCGACCGTCAGCGGCTGGATGGCCGGCACCAGGTCAGATTTCCTTTGCGCGAGTTCGCCGCCGAGCTTTCGGAGGTCATGGGTTTTCTCCAGATGCCAGCCCAGCCGCAACAACTCCGCCTTGAGAATCTTTTCCAACACCTCGGCCAGTTTGCCGCGGCACATATTGTAACTCACTTCCCGCTCGGCCAGCACGCGCAGCCCGTCCATTTCGGCGGCGGCAATGTGCAACCAGTCGGCGGGATTATTCGAGTCAGTTTTCCGTGGCAAGCAACACCCCTTCCTTGAGCACTGTGCCGAAGAAATGATCACCGATGGCGCGCTTCTCGGCCAGCCGCTCCGGCGTAATCGGAATCAACGTGAAAGACGGACAAGGCCAGATGTTCCAGGTTTCTTCGCGGTAACGTTGCGCGGTTTTCTCCTGCCGCTCCGCGCCGTCCGCCACGATGCACAGGTCCACGTCGCTGTCGGGCCGCGCGTCGCCGCGCGCGTGCGACCCGAACAGATACACGGCATGCACCGGCGTGATGCGGTTGAACGCTTCGAGACACCGGGCCAGCGTTTCGCGTTGCGATTGCAGCGCGGGAGGCAGGTGGTCCAGCAGCAATTTCATGGTGTCAGTCTATCCGGCTTCGCGACGCGCGGCAAGCGGGCAAAGGGCACCGCAGTGGGGCCGGGTGGACGACTCGGAGCAAGGCAAGTTGAACAACAGCGACGGGGCGGCGAATCTCCGCGAGAGGATTTGCGCTGAAGAGACAGGGCCTCACTTGAGCAGCGCCGTGAAGCCTGCTTGCTCGAAATGATGGTCCTCAGTAAGTGCGGCGGCGATGCCGCGCTCGCGCATGACCACAAAGGACACGCAATCCGTCAGCGTCCATTCCTTGTCCCGGTGCTGGTGATACAGATCGAGCGCGCGGTCCAGGAGTTCCCGCGAGGCCGGAACGATTTCACCGGCCGCCGACTGCCGCAGGTGGAGGATGAAATCCCGGACGCGCGGACGGCACTCGGAGTTGGCGAGCGCGTCCGCCACTTCCATCAAGACCCAGTCGGTGGTGAGAATGTGGGCGCGGAAATTCCGGGAGAAGGCCACCACACGCTCGTGGTGCTGGTCTCGGCGGTTGAGCCGTGCGACGAAGTAAAACGCGTCAGCGAGGACGACGCTCATGGCCGCGGATGACCATGCACGTAGTGGTCGAGATTCGCTGCGAGGTCGGACGGCAGGTCGTTGGCCATGCCGTCAAAGTCCTTCAGCGTTTCCCAGAGCGTGGGCGGCTGGTCTTTCACCGGTTCGATGCGGACGACGGTTCCCGATGGCCATTGGACATTCGCCGGGAGGACGATTTTTCCCTCTTCAACTGTGGCGGTAATGCTCATGGCTGAAAGGTAGCGGGAACGTGGCACGCAAACAAGCCTTGTTCCGGGTCGGAAAATTCAAGTCCGCCTCGACCAAAGCCCGCGCGGCGCTCACCTGGGCGGCGGTTGCGCTCTGGAAGCAGACCTTCAGTTGGAGCGCGTTCACAAACTCTAATTCGTGCAGCAGCGTGTGACAAACCGGCTTGCCTTGAATGAAGGCGGCGACCTTGGCGCTGTCCGGTTCCGGATAATAGAGTTTGACGAAACAACCGGTGTCCAGATAGGTCACGACCCGCCTCCCCGCGCCTCCGACACGACGGCGCTGAGCGGTTTGCCCACCGGCGTCTCGCCCCAAACGGCCTTCGCGCGCGCGAGGAAATCAGGCGTCGGTGCCGTCGCGGCGGGCACGACTTTGGCAATCACCTGGTCTTGCTGCGTCACCTGAACTTCCTCTCCTGCGGCGACCCAGCGCAAGATTTCGGGCCACTGCTTGGGCACCTGCTGCACACTGGCGGTTTTCATGCCGCAACCATGCCGTGAAATGAACTCCGATGCAAGACGGGATACGGCCCAGGCAACATTCGGCAGTGTCCTGATTTGGCCGGCGGAACGATTCAGAGCAAGCCAAGTTGAACAACAGCAACGGGGCGGCGGACGAACGTAACGCCACTCAAAAGGTCTTCGGCCTCTTGCTTAAAAAAGTTAAACCGACCCCTCCACTTCAAAGGCATCTTCCTCGACGAAGCAAAGATGATTTTGGGCCGAAAGTGTTCTCAGAATCACTTCCGTTTACGCCGCGGCGAGGCACGACGCTGCTTTCCGAGCAATACTCGTAGAGGTAGCATTGCTCCCGCTCTATCGGCGGTACTTTGTCGAAATTCCACTCGCGCCATTCGCGCGGCTTGCAACTCTGGATGGAAGGCGGTAGCAGATGTTTTTTCGTGCGCGGCATATTTCTCACACCTCTCGCTTGCCGCGCCCTCATCCTCTCTTCGGAATTTCCACCTGCACAAACTCGCCCAGCTTTAGCTTGTCGAGCGCGGTCTGAACGACCACCACTTGTCCCTTCAGCGTCGGCCAGTGGTTTGTGGACAGGAGGAGAACTGCGATCTTCCGCCCTCTGAGGTTTTGTTGATATTCCACGTTGCGGTCACAGGTGAGAAACAAATCGAATTCCGGTTCCGCCAGCGTCAGCAGGCGGCCGTTCGTGAAACTCCCCCAGCCCTTTTCCAGTGCAGTCGTGAATTCGTGCCCGGTGAGCAAGCGCACCAATTTCAACGGCACGCACTCGTCCACCAGCACCTTCACCCGCGCGCCCTCTCCAGCGTCAATTCCTGCGCGCCCATGAGCACTGCCACCGTCGCCTCGCGGCTCACGGACGGAAAATTCTCCAGGAACTCATCCAGTGGACAGCCGCTCTCCAAGTGCTCGAACAGCGACGCCACGGGAACGCGCGTGCCCCGAAACACCGGCTCACCGCCTAAAATCTCCCGGTCAGTCACGATATAATCGCTCAAGGCAACGTGCTTGCTCTGTTCACTCAAGTTTGCTTTCATTCTCTCAAGTTCTAAAATGCTCTGGCCGAACCGAATTTGCAAGGCGATAGCGAGCGGGCTGGCAATGTGGCTGTTGCTGCCCTGCGCGCGCGGTGATGCCACGCTCACCACTCTGGTTCCGTTCACCGGCACCAATGGCAACAGTCCGTTCGGCCAGTTGATTCAGGGCACCGATGGCGATTTCTACGGCACCTTGGGAGGTGGCAGTTCAAACGGCTATGGCGCGATCTTCAAAGTGACTTCCAACGCAACGCTCACGACGCTTTACGCGTTCAAGAACGTGGGCGACGGTTACGGCCCGTATGCCGGACTGATCCAAGGGATCGACGGAGATTTTTACGGGACAACGCTTCAGGGTGGTGCCACCGACCAAGGCACAGTTTTCCGCATGACTCCGGCTGGCTCCCTGGTCTTCCGTCTTCGACTGTTAAATAAGCAACTGTATAAACGTTTTTGTCCATATTTTCGAGGTTTGAAGTGGCTCAATAGGAAGTGGGCCAAACATGTGCCTGGTCAAGTATTAGGTGATTTGGCCTAGAACTCCGGTGCATGAGGGGATTTACGCTCGTTGCCGGGTTGGGGCAAGGGTAGATTTGGCCGAGCAAGGCGGCGGAAGCGGCGGCGGTGAACTGTTACCGCACCAGCTTCGCGCGTAGAGGTTCAACATAAACCGCGAAGTCCTGTATCTCGGGTTGCGTCGACGGGTCGTTGAAGGTGCCAGCGAACGGGTCGATGCGTTCACGGAATGATCACCGTCATGACGCTGAACGGCTCGATGGACACGGAGCCAATCGTTTTGTTTCCGGCAAAGGTTTTCAGCGTTCCGCCCGTTGCCGAGAGAGAGTCGCCTGACACCGACTCGACCTGAACACTCGCACCTGTTGGAATGGTTTTACCGTCAATCGTTATCCCACCGAGCGCGACGGCCGGCCCGCGATTGAGAATGCAGAGATATTTTTTGCCGTCCGGCCCGGCGCCCGCAAGCGCCTTGACGACTTCCATCGTGCCATTCTTCCCGGCGCCGGTGACGGAGGCGGTCAGTAGGGTTTTGTCACCGCTGTAGAAATACCGGAGCGGTTTGGCATACAGATACGGAGTCCAGAGGGCGATGTCCTTCTGGTAGAGCATTCCGCCGCCGCTGTTCTTGCGTTTTCCCGAGGTGAGATCCTGCATCAAGGGCACCGACCAGGTCGCGACTTCAAAATAGTTGTCATGCCTGGCGTTGTATTCGGTCATGAAGAAATAAAAATTCACCGTGTGCAGTCCCTCCACGACCGTGTTCCGGTCGGCGTGCGTGCCCCACTGAAGCAGGAACATTTTTTTGTCGGCTCCCCAATCCTCCGCGTAAACCTTGATCTGCTTGGCGGGAAAGTGCTCGACGAAGGCATCGTATTCTTTCAGGTGCTCTTCCGGAGAACTGCCCGCCACGCTCCCGCCGCGGTCGCGCCTCGCCGCCGATCCGAATTCAGTCCAGCCGTATTGGGCGAAGCCGTCGAGGCCGGGGACTTTGGCGACCTCCCGGTTCCATTCCCGGTAAGAACCGGGAACCGACGCTTTTCTGCCGACCGGCATGCTCCATCCCACAATGCGCACGCCCGGATATTTTGATTTGAGGAACCCGACGTACGGTTTGATCGCGGCGATGTAGGCCGCGCTGTCCTTGAACCGGAAGGCGCCGAGTTGCACCTCCATGCCGAGCACGACCGACTCGACCGGCACCTGGGCGTCGGCCATCTTTTTGAGATACCAGTCAAGTTCTTCGACCGTGCCGTTGGCGATGTTGGGGATGAACACGGCCTGGCCGCCCATCGGCTTGATGAACCCGAGGTATTGCAGGAAAAAATCGGGAGAGCCTACCTTGTTGATGCGGTGTTCGGTCCCGTGTTTCGACTGGGCTATCTCGTCCTCCCGGATGTTGAAACCGCCCGAGCCGGTGGGATGATGGTAGGAAGATCCGCCCGGAAAGAGAAAGGTATTCAAATGCAGCTCACCGAGCGCCGAAAGGTATTCCGGTTTCTGCACCAGATCGAAGATGAACATCTCCGCGCAATTGATGCCGTAAATCTTCGGGTTGATCGGCACCGGTTTGGCCGAAGTGATCCGGATTTCCACCTGGCCCGCGTGGGCGGCGTTGGTGGTGGCCGCGGGTGTCTCCCTGGCGGACGCGATGGTTGGACGCGCGCCGGCCGTGCCGGCCGCCGATTTCTTGCTCCGGAACTGGCGAAACTCGTCGGGTGTGAGTTTGCCGTCCTTGTTCAAATCGGCGTCGGGGAAACGCTTGAGCAATTGTTGTAATTGTTCCTCCATCAGTTCGCGCGGGGCACCCCTGAGGGGCGCCATCCCGAGGACGGGCGCGAGCACAAGCAACATGAACGTGACAAGCGGAATTTTCATTGGGGCGAACTTGAGGGCGTAGCGGGCCGGCCCTCTTGGGAAGCAGCTTTTCGCTTCGGCGCAGGGTTTCCGTTGGGCTTCGCTGAAGGGGCGGGTTGATAACGCACCCAGGCAATCGCGTCGGGCATTTCCATGGCAGGCGGCCCGGTCAACCAGCCGAGCGAAATGAGAAACTCATCCGTCTTGCGAATTGTCGCCTCTCGCCACGGTGAGCTGCCGATGAACTGATGGCCTTTGCCCTCGGCGATATAAAACTCGCAGCGCACCCCGAGTGCCGTGGCCTTGTCGGTGAACTGCCTGGCGGTGGGAACCCAGTTGTCCTGCGAACCGTCCATGATGAGCGTGGGTGGTGTCTTCGTGCTCACGTGCAGAACCGGAGAAATGCGGCGGGCCATCTCCGCGCCACCGGACACGCGAGCCGACAGCCCCCCGGGCGTGAGGTCAGCCACGCAGTTGATCAGTACGAGCGCATTGGGCGCGCACGAGACTTTGAGGTTGTCCGTCTCCGAGTCCGGCGCGACCGGCGTAGCGGTGCAGGCCGCGAGGTGCCCGCCAGCGGACGCGCCCGAGGCCGCGACGCGATCCGGATCAATGCCCAACTCCGCGGCGTGCTCGCGCACCCAGCGCAACGCCGAGCGAGCGTCCTCGACGCACTTGTCCGGCCCGACGTGGTGCGTCTTGGACACGCGGTAATCGGCCCGCACCGCGACCATGTCGCGCCGGGCAAGGTAAGATGCCCAGTCCTTGAACTGTTTGATATTGCTGTTGGCCCACGCCCCGCCGGAGAAGAACACGATGGCCGGGCGTTTGTTGCCGGGCTTTGCGTCAGGCGGGAGGGTCACGACGAGTTTGAGTTCGCCTTGCGGAGTTTTCTTGTAGATGAAGTCCTTCTCGACAGGGTCAGTCGCTGCGGCTGCGCTTGCGCAGCAACAAAGGAGCAACACGAAGGTGACGAGCGGGATTTTCAGTCAGGTTCACTCTTGGTTTTTCGCCTTGTCCTGTTTGCCCTTCTTGTTCGCCTTTTTCCCCGCGCCGCCGCCCGCGTCCGTCTTGCCGGCGGCGGGATTGAGTCCGGCGAGAACGGCGGTGAGGCGCTGGCGCGCGGATTTGCTCGCGTCGGTGTCAGCGGTGGCGGCGACGGGTTTCTCGACGAAAGGCGCGTCGCTCATGTCGAAGAGTTCGCCGCTCTCGTTCATCTTCCAGCCCGGCTCGCGCACAAACCAGTGCGCGCCGAGTTGCACATAAGCCCATTCGCGCGGCCTACCTTTTTCGCCGCGCAGTTGCGGCGCGAGGCTGCGGCCATCCAATTTGATTCCCTCGGGTGGCTTAACTCCCGCGAGTTCCAGGAAGGTCGCGTGCGGGTCGGCAAAGCTGACGATGTCCTTCGACACTTTTCCGGCGGGCGTGACGCCGGGCCAGCTCGCGATGAACGGCACGCGCGAACCGCCTTCGAGCATCGAGCCCTTCTTGCCGTTGATCATCCGGCCGCCCACGGTGCTGGGGAAGGTGAGCGCCGTGCCATTGTCGGCGGAGAAAATGACGAGTGTCTTCTCGCGCAGACCGAGCTTTTCCAGCTCCGCAACAATCGCGCCGACCTGCTTGTCCATGTAGGCGATATTGTCGTCGTAGCGCTCCGCGCCGTCCTGGGCGCCCTTGGCCGAGTCCGCCGTGTGGAGGATCGGGCCATGCACCAGATGCATCGCGTAGTAGAAATAGAACGGCTGATCCTTGTGCCGCCGGATGAAGTCCACGGTGAAATCCTGGATGACATCGGGTGCGTAAGTCCCATCAGGCACCGTCACCTCCTGGCCGTTTTTCAAATGCGTCGTCTGCCAAAACCAGCCGCTCGCGGTCGGGTCGGTGCTGTATTCGTCGAAGCCCCAGTCGCGCGGCGTCTCGCCCACCTGACGCCACTTGCCCGCCTGTCCGGTCGCGTAGCCGGCCTGCTTCAACAGCTTCGCGATGGGCTGCTCGTCGGCCGACTTCGCGCCCGGCCCGCCGTTGCGCCACGAGCCGTTGTTGATCCCCCCGGTGCGGAACGCGTAGCGTCCGGTCATCAGCAGGCAGCGCGACGGACCGCACAGCGGCGCGGCGTAACACGTCTCGAAGCGCGTGCCCGACGCCGCGAGCCGGTCAATCTGCGGCGTCTTGTGTTTGTCCGCGCCGTAGCAACTGACGCCATCAATGCCGAGGTCGTCGGCGAGGATGAAGATGAGGTTGGGCCGCGCGGTACCCGCCGCGAAGGACCAAGAGCAAAGCTGGAAGCTCAAAACAAACGCCCACAGCCAGAAGCCGAGGCCAAATGAACGGCGCGGGCGGTGGAAACCTGGAACGTGTGACTTGGAACTTCGTTTGGATTTTGAATTTTGAGTTTTTAGTTTCATTGCTGTTCCTTTTTGTTTTTCTTCTTCCGTGCCGGTGCGTTGGCGCCGTCGTCGGATTTTAGACTGTCGAGCGCCGCTTGCAACTTCAAGCGGGCAGCCTTCGTTTCGGTGTCGCTCGTGTCAGCAGTCACCGCAATCTGGCGAAACGGCGCATCGCTCATGTCGAAGAACTGGCCGTCGCCGGTGAACTTCCAGCGCGAACTGCGGACGTAACGTTTGTCACCGAGTTGCACGTAAACCCACTCGCGCGGCTGGCCCGGCTCGCCGCGCAACTGGGGCGCGTAGCTGTGGCCGTCAATCTTTCGCTCCGTCGGCAGCTTCGCCCCGCCGAGTTCGGCGAAGGTCGGCAGCATGTCGCTGAAGTCCACGAGGTCTTTGCGCACGACGCCCGCCGGCGTGGTGCCGGGCCAGTTGGCGATGAGCGGCACGCGGCTGCCGCCTTCGTTCACCTGGCTCTTCTTGCCGTCCACTGGACGCCCGTGGATGGTGCCAATGGGGACGCTGCCGTTGTCACCGGCGAAGACGATGAGCGTGTTCTCGCGCAGCTTGAGCGCATCGAGCTCGGCCACGAGTTTACCGATGAGCTTGTCAAGGTAAGCGATGTTGTCGGCGTAGAGCGAGCCTTCGCCGGCGTTCGCAGCTTTCTTTTTCTGCTTCGCCACCTCGCCCTTGCTGTCGGGTGTTTTTAGAATCGGCCCGTGGATGAGTGGCGTCGGGTAATAAACGAAGAACGGCCCGTCCTTGTGCCGTCGCACGAAATCAATTACGAAATCGTTGAGCACGTCGGGGCCGTATTGGCCGGCGGCATCCTTGAGCACGCCGCCGTTGAGATTGTAATCAGGATTCCAATAGCGGTCAGGGTTGGTCTTCGTTCCGTCTGTTGCCTTTTTCTTTTTGCCACTGGTCTTGGCTTCGTCCTCGTCCGGTGTGCCCGCGCCCCAGATCAGAAATTCGTCGAAGCCCCACTTCGCGCCGTCTGCCTTCGTGGTGAAATAACTCAACTGCCGCCACTTCCCGGCGACCGCCGTGGCGTAGCCGGCTTGCTTCATCAGCAAGGCCACACAACCGTCCTTCTGCGGCGTGGCCACTGCGCCGTGACCGTTGTCGGTGACGCCGGTGTGGAACGCATAACGACCCGTCATCAACATCGCCCGTGACGGCGCGCACAGCGGCGCGGCGAAGCAATGCTCGAACCGCGTCCCGCCCGCCGCCAGCGCGTCAAGGTTGGGCGTCTGGTAAATGCCCCCGTAGCAACCCAGGCCGGGAATGCCAAGATCGTCGGCGAGGATGAAGATGATGTTGGGCCTGGTGCTGGCGATCGCGACGTTTGCCGCGAAACTCAAAGTGCAAAGTGTCAAGCTCAAGAGAATCACCCGGAGCCAGCAGCCCGTGAGCAACCATCGGCGTGAAATCACATAGCCTCGAGTTTGGAATCGGGAACTTCCCTTGAGCTTGGAACTTTGGGCTTTGAACATCATTGCGCGGCCCCGGCTTTCTTTCGTTTCCTGGCTTTTTCCGGCGCGCCGGGTTCGGCGCCGTCGCTATCGGATCTGCCGTTGCCCCAGAGGGGTTTGACCAGTGTTGCGTTCCACGCGTCCCACTTCGATTGCAGTTCCTTCACCATGTCAGGCCTGGCGGCGGCGAGGTCTTTGTCTTCGTGAATGTCGGCGGCAAGGTTGTAGAGCTTGACCCCGGTGACGCCCTGACGACGTCCACCGGTTTGCGTGTCGGCGTTGACGTCGTAGCGGACGAGTTTGTAGTCGCCCATGCGGATGGCCATCTGCTCGCCGAAACGCCAGTAAAGCACGTCGTGCGGCGCGCCGGTTTTTTCGCCGGCCAGGAATGGCAGCAGGTTTACGCCGTCGAGCTTCCACTCCGGCTTCACGACCACACCGGCGGCGGCGAGCGCGGTGACGTGGAGGTCGAGTTGAATCGCGGGTTGGTCATACACACCCGGCTTCAAGTGGCCGGGCCGGGCCACCACGAACGGCACGCGGACGCCGCCTTCGAGCGTGGTGCGCTTGGAGCCGCGCAACGGGTCGTTGCGCGAGCCGTTGATGGTGACGCCGGGCATGGTCGGGCCGCCGTTGTCGCTGATGAAGAAGACAAGGGTGTTTTGCTCCTGCCCGCTCCCGGCGAGTTTTTTGCGCACTTGCCCCACGGCATCGTCGAGGGCGAGCATCATGGCGTCGTAAGTGCGGCGCTGTTTGTCGGCGATGTTGGGAAACCTGGCGAGCCGGTCATCGGTGGCGTGCATCGGCGTGTGGACGGCGTTGAAGGCGAGGTAAAGGAACCACGGTTGACCCTTGTGCCGCTCGATGAACGACACGGCCTCGCGTCCGAAGGCGTCGGTGGTGTAATCGAGTTCCTTCACCGGTTCGGTGCCGCGCAGGATGCCGGCGGACTGGAAGTAACTGTGCGAGCCGCCGAGGAAGCCGAAGAATTCGTCGAAACCGCGCTGCAGCGGGTGCATCGTCGGGAGTGCGCCGAGGTGCCACTTGCCCACAGCGCCCGTGACGTAGCCCGCAGCCTTGAGGCGATTCGCGAGCGTGGTCTCAGTGAGTGGCAGACCCGAACTTGCGCCGCCGGGATTGAACTCGTGACCGAAGCGCTGCTGGTAGCGACCCGTCATCAACCCCGCGCGCGTCGGCGAGCAATACGGCCCGCTGACGTAGCCGCAGGTGAGGCGCACACCCGCTGCCGCGAGCGCGTCGAGGTTCGGCGTGGGGATGTCTTTGCAACCGTGGAAACCCACGTCCGCGTAGCCCATGTCGTCGCCGACGATGAGAAGGATGTTGGGGCGGGATGCGGCATTCGCCGCGAAAGACCAAGGACCAAGGACCAAGGACCAGAGAAGGACCGCTGACCAACGAGTGAAGAATGATGGGGTGCGCATGGTATGATTTTGGGTTGGGGATTGGGGATTTCCTTGAGCTTCGGTCATTTTTTCTTCGACCTGGCTTTGGCCGCGCCCTCGGGTTTGTCTTTCGGCACCCAGATGGCGGATTCGGTGCGGGCGGATTTCAGGAAGGCTTCCATTTGTTTGACCACATCCAGATGCTGTGCAGCGACGTCATACTTCTCGCCGATGTCTTTGGCAAGGTCGTACAGTTCAAGCGGCATGTTCGTGCCGAGCTTCACGCCTTTCCAGTCGCCGATGCGCGCGGCGCGCGTGAAGCCGGCCTCGTGGAACTCGAAGTAAAGCGGCGGATGCTCGACGTGTTTGCCTTCGAGCAGCACGGGCAGAATGGAAACGCCATCAATGTCCCCCGGCGGCTGTTGCCCGGTCAGTTCCGCCATCGTCGGCAGAAGATCCCAGAAGCTCCAGACCTGCCCGCTGACGACGCCGGCTTTGATTTTGCCCGGCCAGCGGGCGATGGCCGGCGTGCGCAGGCCGCCTTCGTACATGTCGCGCTTGAAACCGCGCAACGGGCCGGAGTGATTGAACAGCGTGTCGCTGTAGGCCGCGCCGTTGTCGCTCGCGAAAATGACCAGCGTGCGCTCGTCGAGGCCGAGTTCCTTTACCAACGCCATCAGCCGCCCCACGTCGCGGTCGAGGCGCGTGATCATCGCGGCGAGCGTCTTGAGATTGTCCGGCCACGACTCCTTTTCGTAGGGGCCGAGGTCGGGCACTTGCAGTTTCGCGTGCGGAATGGTGAACGGCAGGTAGAGGAAAAACGGTTTGTCCTTGTGCTGTTTCACGAATTCGAGCGCGTCGGCGGCCATGAGATCGTGCGAATAGGACTTGCCGTTGAGCATGACCTTCTCGTCGTTGCGCCAGAGGTATTCGGGGTAATACTCGTGCGCCTTGCGCTGGCAATTGTAGCCGAAGAAATGGTCGAAGCCCATCTTCGGCGGCGTGCTGTCGGAATCCGGCTTGCCCAAGCCCCATTTACCGATGAGGCCCGTGGTGTAGCCGGCCGGTTTCATGAGCTTCGCCACGGTGAAAGTGCCGGCAGGCATCGGCTCCTGGCCTTCGGGTTCGATTTCCTTGTTGCCGCGGATGAAAGCGTGGCCGTTGTGCTTGCCGGTCATCAACGCGCACCGCGACGGCGCGCACACCGTCGCCCCCGCGTAAGCCTGCGTGAAGCGCATCCCCTCCCGCGCCAGACGGTCAATGTTCGGCGTCTGGATGAGCTTCTGGCCGAAGCAGCCGAGGTCGCCGTAGCCGAGGTCGTCAGCGAGGATGAAGACGATGTTGGGCTTGGCAGTTGGCTTCGACACATCGGCGGCGTGGAGCGCGGCCAGCGGCGCCAGCAGCAGGGCGGTGAGGAGGGCGAATGAATCTTGTTTCATGGGTTCTTCCCAGGCGTGTTTGTGTCGCGCTTCGATGTGCGGACGGCTAGTTTCCTGCCTTCCTCTTTTTCTTTGCCACGGGCGGCGGGAGGGTCGCGGTATCAGGCTCCTTCAACGTCGGCGGACCCTTGAGCCAGCCGAGCGAGGCGAGGAACTTGTCCGCCTCGATGAGCGTCTTCGACTTGAACGGTTCCTGATTGAAGAAGCCGTGGCCTTGCTGCTCGTAGAAGAAGGCATCGCACCGCACGCCAGCGGCTTTCATGTTTGACTGGAAACGCTGGACGGTGGCGACGGGGATGAGATTGTCGTTGCGACCGAGGAACACGATGGCGGGCGGATCATCGGCGCTGATGTTGTGCGCGGGCGAAAATTCCTTCACGCGATCCCCCACACGGGCCTTGCCCCACCCGCCGTCGGGGCCGTTGTCAAAGACGGGATTGAAGAGCACCAGGGCGTTGGCCTTGGGGGACACGCTCAGATCTTCCTGCGGATCGTCCTGGCCTTCGACCATGCCGACGAACGCCGCGAGATGTCCGCCGGCGGAGCCGCCACCAGCGCCGATGCGATTTGGATCGATGCCGAGTTCTGCTGCATGGGATCTAACGTAGCGCATTGCCGACTTCGCATCGGCGCAGCAGACGGTGGGCGGGCCCGGATCACCTTTCGGAATGGTTCGATACTCGACGCGGATGCCCACCAAGCCCCGCGTGGCGAGATACTCGCTCTGCCCTCGAAACTGTTCCGGTGTGCCGCCCACCCAGCCGCCGCCAAAGAAGAACACCATGGCCGGACGCTGATCCGTGGTCTTCCATCCCGAAGGCTTCTCAATGAAAAGCTTCAATTCGCGATCGCCGGTCTTTTTATACACGCGGGATTCGCTGACGCTGGTTTCTACGATTGCGGAGGCGGATGTCTTCACACTGGGAGACTGGGCGCCGGATTGCTGAGCGGCAATTGACGCCAGCGCGACAACGGTGAGGATTGCGAGGGACGTGTGTTTCATGGGGATGTTCAGGCGGATGGATTCATGGCCTTTCGGCTACCGGCGCGGTGCGTGACTTGGTCTGAAGCTCAGCAAGCCGCGCGGCCAGGAGGGCCGCCTGCTCAGGATATTCGCGGATGACATTGGTGGACTGCCCGGGATCTGAAAGCAGATCGTAGAGTTGTTCTTTGGGCGCATCAGCTTTGAGTTTGCCGTTGGCGATGTCACTGTGGGTTTGGCCGGTGAAGCGAAGCGCAGCGGGGCCTCCGAGCATGTGGTCACCCACGTTCTTCCCGCCGAACCCGCCGCCGCCTTGGGCTCCGATGTAAACCCAGCGGCCTTCGCGGAGCGCGAGGTTGGACTTTTTGTTCGGAGCAAGCACCGCATGATCACGGAGGGGGTTGTCCGGTGTGCCGGTGAGCGTGGGCAGGATGTTGAAGCTGTCCGGGCCGTCGTTTTCGTTGAGCCTTGCACCGGTCAGGGAGGCGAACGTGGCGAGCATATCGACATGACAGATGAGCTGGTCGGATGTGGAGCCTGCTGAAATCTTCCCCGGCCAGCGGGCGATGAAGGGCACCCGGTGACCGCCTTCCCACGAGTCGAACTTGAAGCCGAACAAGTTGCCATTGAGGCGATGCCCGGCCTTCCATGCATCCTGTCCACTCACATTGAGCATGCCGCCATTGTCGCTCGTGAGGATGACGAGTGTGTTGTCGCGCAGCTTGAGTTCATCAAGCGTGCGCATGACTTCGCCGACCATCCAGTCGAACTCCTGGATGAAGTCACCGTAGCGACCGGCCTGGCTGCTGCCCTTGAATCGCGCGCCCGGGGTAAACGGGTGATGAATGTGCGGCGTGGCGAAGTAGAGGAAGAAAGGCTTCCCTTTCTTGTCATACATCCACGCGGTGGTCTTCCCGGTGAGTGAGGATCCCAGTTCTTCATCGCGGTAGAGAGCATGCGCCGCCTTGCCGCCCGAGATCGCGGGAGCCATCATTTTTTCCGGAAAGATCTGCGTCGGCGGTGTCCCGCCATAGACCAATGGATCTGCAGGATCGAGGCCGACGACGCGATGGTCTTCCACGAACACGAAGGGTGGATGACTGCTGACGACCGGAATACCGAAGAAGTGATCAAAGCCCAACTCCAGCGGCCCGGGCTTGAGATCGGCATTCCAATCAGGCTTCGGTTTGCTGCCGAAACCGAGATGCCATTTCCCGAAGCAAGCCGTGGCATAGCCCTCGCGCTGGAGCAGGCTGGCGATGGTGGTCCTCGATGGCTCGATGACCAGCGGGCTTGGGTTCATCACCGGTCCCCAGAGGTTCTTGCGAAACGGATACTCGCCGGTGAGCAGCGCATAACGCGACGGCGTGCACACGGCGGACGCCGAGTGCGCATCGGTGAAGCGCCGTCCTTCGCTGGCAAGACGGTCAATGTTCGGGGTCTTCACCTTCGTGGCACCGTAGCACCCAAGATCACCATAGCCGAGGTCGTCGGCCAGAATCAGGACGATGTTGGGTTTGCCCGACGCCGTGCGCGGGTCGGCACCATTCAAAGCAGCCAGCGGCGTCAGCAGCAGGGCGGTAAGAATGGAGATTGAACAATGTGTCATGGGATTCTTCCAGGTGCGGTGCTGCTCGCCTTCGATGCGCGGGTCTCCTGGCAGGTCTTCTCCATCGCTTTCACCCGTTCGACCTGGCTTGGGTCGCCGATAAGGTTGTTGCGTTCGGCCAGGTCGTTCTTCAAATCAAAGAGCCCGGCGGGCTTGTCGGCGATGTCGAGGACGAGCTTCCAATCGCCGTCGTAGAGTGCGTGGGCCATGCCGTCGCTGGTGGTGCCGTTCTTCTTGAGTTGGCGTTTTCCCGCCTTGCCACCTGCGTCGGGTTCTTTGCCGAAGAGTTCCGCCGTGTCGCGTTTCGGTTCCTTGCCGGTGAGCGGACCGCCTTTGATGCCGCCGTCGTCGAACGCGTCGCGGCCGGGCGCGGACTGGACGAGCAGGTTCTTGCGCACGGGCTGCGTGTCGTCGCGTTTGCCTATCAGCACGGGCACGAGGCTCACGGCGTCGAGGCATTGCCCGGCGGGGACCTTCACGCCGGCAAGTTCGAGCGAGGTCGCGACGATGTCGTGCGCGCAGACCACTTGGTTGCGCACGGAGCCGGCGGCCACCTTGCCGGGCCAGCGCACGAGGAACGGCACGCGATGGCCGCCTTCGCCGACATAGGACTTCATCCCGCGCAAACCGCCGACGGCGTCGTGGCCAAGATGTTGTTCGGCGGGAATGCCGCCGTTGTCGCTCGTGAAACAAATCAGCGTGTCCGCCAGCACGCCGCGTTTTTCCAGCATCACCATCAGCTTGCCGAGCAACACATCCGTCTCCAGCACCATGTCAGTGTGCGGGCTCATCTTCGTCTGTTCCTTCAATGCCGTGCCGCGAATCTGCTCCGCGGGCCGGTAGGGCGCGTGCGCACCATCGGTGCAGAAGTGCATGAAGAACGGCGTGCGATTGCCGGGCGACTGGTTCTTCGCGAGCACGTCATCGAGAAATTTTTCCGCAGCACCGAGCAGGCGTTCGCCGACCTTCGCGGGGTCCCAACCAGGCTCGTCGTAGTTCGCGTCCTCGCCGCCTTTCTTGCCCGCGCCGCGCACCAACTTGTCTGCGCCGCAGGTCGGCAATTCGTTCTCCAGAAAAATGTGCGGCGTTGTCTGATGCCCGCGCGGAATGATGAATGAGTAATCGAAGCCCCAGCGCCTCGGCCCGTCGGTCATCGGCTGCGTGAAGTCCGGCCCGCCGTTCTTCTCCGCGTGCTGGCCGCCGATGCCCGACTTGCCGAACATCGCCGTGCGATAGCCCGCTTCCTGCAACAGATTCGCCACGGTCTTCTGTCCGTCGCGAAACTGCGCGGGCACATTGAATCCCCACGTCCCACCCGGTTCGCGACCGCGCCACGGAAAATTTCCCGTGAGCATCGAGTAGCGCGTCGGCGCGCACAGCGCGGCGGGCGTGTGTCCGTGCGTGAAGCGCATCCCCTCGCGCGCGAGCCGATCCACATTCGGTGAGGGAATTTTCCCCGCCGAATTGTAGCACTGGAAGTCTCCCCACCCGACGTCATCGGTGAGGATGACGAGGATGTTGGGGCGCGGCGCGGCGTTCGCCGCGAAGCTCAAAGAACAAAGCTCAAAGCTCAAGGAAAGGGCCAGAGCCAAAGCACCAATTAAGGCGCGCCGCGTCATCACCCCGCGCCCCGGCGGGGCGCAACGTGAGTAGCCGTGGGTGAAGCCCACGGTCAGCGCGCGTAACGCGGCCCCAACCGCGGAGCGGTTGAATCCGATTATGGAGCGCACCGTTTCATCGCGGGTCACGGCGCGCGGGCGAAAGCGGCGGAGGGCCGCCGCAGTCCAGGACGCTGGCGCGCCCACGCCGATTCCGTGTTTCGCGCAAGCGTCCTGGACTGCGCCAGTCCTCTGGCGCTGTTGAGCGACGGGATGAACGGGAAGTTTACTTGGAGTCGCGACCCGCGTACGCGCCAGGGTTTCGCTTCCGTGTTGAATGTTCCGATGCAAGGGCAACAATATCTCCCGGTCACATGGGTTACAGTTTTGATGGCATTTATTTTTCATTTGTCGGTGTCATATTCAGCCGTTTGGCCGGACGCATGCGTCCGGTGCGTTCATCAAAGATGCCCAGTTCCAAGCTCTCGAAATATACCGCCCATTCGCCATCCGCCACTGGCTTGAGTCCGATCTCCTGTTCCCACAACGCCGAGGTCAGCCGGATGTCTTTCCCCTTCCACTTCATCTGCCCGCCTTTGCGCACCATCCGCTTTTCCCAGTCATCGGGATACGCTCGCTGCGCGCGCAAGCGCTCGGGATATTCCCGCTCGGCTGGCTCGCAGAACTCTTTCGGCGGTCTTTGTCCCAACGCTTCATGCGGGCGCTCATCGTTGTATTCCCGGCGGAACTCATCAAAAGCTTTCTGCTGTGACCGCAAGCTGCTTCGCGGCGGACTGGCCGTCGCCGAGATGCCACTTGCCGGCCAGTGCGGTGAGGTAGCCGGCCTCGTGCAGGCGTGTGGCCAGCGTGGTTTCCGTGTGCGGCAGGTCGGGGCGCGAGTCGGCCCCGAGCATCCGGCGGTTGGTATTCTTCTTGAGCGACCCTTCCCTCCAAATGGTGATGCCCACGCGCGCGGCGTGTCGGCCAGTGAGCAACATCGCCCGGCTCGGCGAGCAGACGGACATCGCGTAGGCTTGGGTGAATCGCACGCTCTCGCGCGCCAACTGATCGAGCCGCGGCGTCTCGTGCAGGTCCGCGCCGTAGCACCCGAGATCCGCCCAGCCGAGGTCGTCGGCGAGGAAGAGCACGATGTTGGGTTTCGCTGCCTCCACCGTGGCTGCCCCTGCTGTCAGCGTGGCCAGCAGCAGTCCGCCCAGCCACGAGCGACATCGAAGTTTCATGCGTGATGGTGCGAGCAAATTCAAATCTCCGTCCAGCATTGTATTATCTTCTTTGAGGTTTCAACACTTCCCGTGAGTGCGGTGTCAGGGATCCCCGACCCTGGCAGGCGGTGGACTCGCTGCCGGCGACTCAATGCTGCGCAACGCGAGGAAAGCCCCGCGGCGGACAAGCCAGTCTTCGTCCCGCAGCATTTCGCTCAACGTCGGAATCGCTTCCCTGGCCGCCGGACCGAGCGCCGCGAGTCGGCGGATGGCGATGACGCGTTCGTTCTGTCCGCCGGCCGCCAGGGCCTCGAGCAAGGTCGGCGCGATGCCTTGCTGGACTCCGCCCAGCGCCATCAGGTATTGCCGCGTATCAGAGCTGAGAGCACCGGCCTTTTCCTGCCGGACAATTTCCTCGGGACTGGGAGGCTGCGGAAGCGAGTCGAGGTAGCCGATGGCCAGCGAGATGGATTCATGGACCGACGGCGCAGTTTTCCGCGATCCCTTCTTGGCGACGGGCCTGGCTGCGCCGGCGAACTCGCCCAGGGCGCGCAGTCCCTCGATGACTTTCGAGCTGGACCGCTTCGATCCGCTGTTCAACGTCCGAACGAGCGCGGGAATGTCGCTGAGCTGTGCGGTTCCAAGGGTCCCCACAGCGACGGCGCTCAACGGATCTATCGCCTCGATCGCTCGCCTCGCCTGGGCGCGCACAACGGGGCTGACGTCCCGCAACGCCCGTTGGAGCGCGGGCAATGCGTTGCTGGCGGCGAGACCGATGCGTCCCAGCGCGAAGCAATTTGCAGCCCGCTGGAATTCCCAACCGCCCTTCTCGTCCAGAATTCCGATCAGCGTGGGAACCGCTTCACCCGCCCCGGCTCCGATCATGCCCAACGCAATCGCTGCCGACGCGCGCGGATACTTGTAGTTGGTCTGCTGCGAATCGGCGGAGCCTTCGTCTTTCAGCGCTTCCAGCAACGCGTTCATGACGTCATGCGTTGGCGTGGCGGTCGTCGCCAATGCCACGACGATCAAGTTGCGCTCGTGTTTGTCCGGATGCAGCAACGCCGCGATCAACGCCGTCGTGGCCTCGCCGCCTGCGGCCGGACCGATCCGGCTCAGTTCCCACGCCGCCGGCACGCGCGCCCTGGTGTCGAATTTCAGTCCGGCGGCCAGTCCCGGCACATCGGTCGCCGGCCGGGCTTTCGCGTAGAGCGCCCGCGCGGCGATGACCGTGTCCAGTGCCTCGTCGTCCGCCAGGATTTTCATCAATGACGGGAAGGCTTCCTTTGCGCCCTGGCCGAGTTCAAGCAACCCAAGGACAGCCTCGGTGCGCGCGGGCAGGCCGGGTGATTGCAACTGGACCATCAGAGCAACAACCGACCCGGCATTTTCCGGCGCGGCCCAGGCGCCGGATGTGCCCAGCGCAGGCAGCAGGCAGACCAGCAAGATGGAATTCCATGGTTTTCTCATGCGGCGCGGTGGTGTGGCTTCGCTACCTGGCCCTGGACTGCTCGATGAACGTTTTGCTGGTCGCAAAATGTTTTCCGAGCATCTGGTAAATATCGTCGCCGAAGAACTCGAAGTGGCGCTTCAACGCGTGGCCCGTGTCTTTCGACACCTCGAAGCGGTGGGCGATGCCGTTGGCCTCCAGGAATTCATGCGCCCATCGGCTGTCCTCCTGCGCCACATCCCGCGTGCCGGTGAAGAGCCAGAGGGTCAGGTTCTGCAACGCCGCCTTGTTACGCAGCGCGAGGTCCGCCGGATTGTTCTCCTTCAGCAACTGTTCGTTGCCGCCCAGAATATGGTTGAGGAAATCCATGTGAACGCTGTTCGGTGACGCCATGCCGCCGCTGAACGACAAGGCCGCACAGAAAAGTTCCGGATACTTCATGCCGAGTTTCAGCGTGCCGAAGCCGCCCATGGAAAAGCCGTGGAGCACGCGGCACGCCTTCTCCGGAATCGTCCGGTAGGTCGCGTCAATGTGCGGGATCAGCTCCTTGATGATCGTCGTCTCCGCGAGAATTTTTCCATCGGCGCTGTCCGAGTAGTAGGAGCGCCGCCCGCCGTTGACGAACACGATGATCACCGGAGGCAGTTTTTTCGCCTGGATCGCCTTGTGGTAAACCACGCTCTGGTCAATCTGCACCGACTCATTTCCGCCGGAGCCGTGCAAGTGGTAGATCACCGGGTAACGCTTGCCGGAGGTCTGGTAATCGTCGGGCAGATAGATGTTGTAACCCACCTTCGTCTGCATCGCCGCACTCGAGTAAGTGTGGTGAGTGACTCCGTGGTAACTTTTTTCCGGCGGAACCACCCAGGTCGTGTCGCTGGTCTTGTCCATGTTCAGCTTGCTGTCGAGTTTGTTGAGTTCCTTGCCGGACAGGAATCCGTCGCCATCCGTGTCCATGTTTTGAAACAACTGCGCCGGCGCCTTGAACTCTTCCTTGCTGATCTTCCCGTCCTTGTTCGTGTCCCAATCGCGCGAGGGCACGAGGCCCGGGGAAGTCTTCGCAACGGTCGCAGTGGCCGAAGCCGTGGTCGCGGGTTTGGCCGCTGCTGGCTCGCCGCTCGGGGCGCGCTTGGGTTTCTTCGATTGTTTCTTGAACACCTTCGCCTCCTCCATCGTGAGCACGCCGTCCTTGTTGGCGTCAGCCTCCGGAGATTTCCGCAGCATGGCGTCCAGTTTCTCCTTCATCGCCGCGCTGTCCTCGCCTCGTGCCGAAGAGGCGGCGCTCGATCCGGCTTCAGACGGTGGGGCGAGACTCTGTCGAGCCGTGTTGGTGCTTGGCGGACTCGGCTCGACGGAGTCTCGCCCCACCTCCCGGATACTTGCGGAACCACCGCGTTCCTTGGCGAGCTGGTTGTGCTGTTCGAGCCAGCGTTGCTGGGTCGCGAGAATGCGCTCTTCGTAATCAGCCGGGGCGGTCTTGTGCGGCAGTTCCGCTTTCGGTTCGCTGTCCAGCAAACCTAGCGCGCACAGCCGGCGGTCCATGTGCTCGACGGTCTTTTCCAGTCCGGGCGTAAATTTGAAAAAACCATGCACGCCGCCGTCGCCAACGAATTTTTCAACCGGCAGTCCCGCCTGTCTGGCCTTCGTGACAAACTCATCGAGGAACGGTGCCACCGCGTCGCGCGAGCCGTAGTAGATGACCATTGGCGGCGCCGTGCGGGCGGGTTTCGCGGGACCGCCTTCGACCAGCTTCCGCATCATCGCGGGTTCGAGCACGTCGGGGTCGGGGTTGAACAGGAACATCGCGCCCGGCAGGGGGTCGATGGACGAGTCCTCGCCCGGCGTGCGGATATCGTCCGCGTGCAGCGCCGCCGCGGGCAGGTGGATGCTGCCCGAACCGCCGACGGCCGCGATGCGCTTCGGATCCACGCCCAGCTCAGTGGCATGACTGCGCAGCCAGCGGACGCCGCTGAAAATATCCTCCACGCATTTCGAAGAGGTCGGCCCCTCCTTGCTCTTCTCGCGGTAATCGGCCTGGCCCACGACCATGCCGCGCGCGGCAAAGTAACGCGCCTGCTCCTCGAACTGCGGCTTGGTGGCACCGGCTTCCTTCCAGCCGCCGTTGTAGAAGAAGATCACCGCGGGCCGGTGGTCCGCGGCCACCCAGCCAGGCGGCTTGGTGATTGTCATCAAGAGGTCGCGATCCGAGTTGCGCTTGTAGGTCGCGCGCTCGGACGCAAACGCTGGCTGGGCTTTGAAGAAAAGAGGCGCCGCAGTAAGTGCGACGAGCAGGGAGGAGGCGATGGTTTTCATGGTTTTTTCCGGGGCGGGGTTGAGGGGACGAGACCGAGTCCCGCGCGGCGTTGGGCGAGCGACTGCTTCATCGCGGCGAGGGTGTCCGCGTAATGCGCGTCCTTCGCGAGATTGACGTATTCGTGCGGATCGGTGACGGCGTTGTAAAGCTGCTGGCTGCCGTCCGGCCATTCGAAATATCGGAATTCGCGCGTGTAGAGGGCGCGCGCCAGTTTTCCAGGGCCGCGGTTGACCACGGTGTAGATGGATTCCTTGCCTGGCAGCGCGGGATTCTTCAGCACGGGCGCGAAACTCGTGCCCTGCAAACCCGCGGGCTTCGGAATGCCGGAAAGTTCCGCCAGCGTCGGGAACAGGTCCACATACTCGACCAGCGCGGCGGTGCCAGCGCCGGCCTTCACGCCCGGTGTAACCACGATGAGCGGCGCGCGCGCGGACTCGTCAAACACGCTCATTTTCGCATAAAGCCCGCCGTGCTCGCCGAGGTGCCAGCCGTGGTCGCTCATGAAGATGACCACGGTTGAATCCCAGAGCTTGAGCCGGTCCATTTCGTCGAGCAGCACTCCAACCTGCGCGTCCATGAACGACGTGGCTGCGTAGTAGTGCTGGATGACAGCGCGCCGCTGTTCGAGCGTGAGATCGGGGAGATGCTTCGGCCCCGGCCCGAAGGCTGTCTTGGGAATGTCCTTCACGTGATCGGCCGGCTCAGGGGGCGTGGGCATCTTCGCCGGGTCGTGCAGGTCGAAGTATTTCTGCGGCGCGGTATGGGGCACGTGCGGCTTGTGGAAACCAGCGGCAATGAAGAACGGCTGGTCGCGATGTTCGGAAAAGAATTTCAACAAGCGCCGCGCCGTCTGGCCGTCCGGCTCGTCGGCGTCTTCATTGGTGGTGGCCTGCCAGTCGAAAGGGTCGCCCGGGCCGGCTTGCGCGCCGGGGGCGGCTTTGCCCTTTTTACCGCCCTTCTTTTTCCTGCCGCCCTCCTCGTCCTCGCCGCCGACGCCGCGCGAAGGCTCGGAGAAATAATCCCATTGGAGCAACTTGGCGTAACTGCCGTGGGCAATCTTGCCGGCGCCGGCCGTGAAGTAACCCTGGGCGCGGAAGTATTCGGGCAGGAACTGGAAGGCGTCGCCGAGCTGGCTTCGCGGGCTGGTGCTGTTGTTAAAGACACCCGTCACTTCGGGGTAGCGCCCGCTGAGAAACGAAGTGCGCGAGACGTTGCAGACCGGGTAATTGCAGTAGGCGCGGTCGAACCGCACACCGCGCGCGGCCAGGCGGTCGATGTTCGGCGTCTTCGCCTCCGTCGCGCCGTAGCAGCCCAGACGCGTGTTCAAATCATCGGAGATGATGAGCAGGACGTTGGGCTTCTTTGAATTTTCGGCAGCGGGCAGATTAAAGATGGGCAGGAGGATGCCCGCGCAGAGGATGAGGAGGTGCTGGTTCATGGGACGGATGGAAACTGGTCCGTCATGGCTTGAACTCGATCTTCAGAGCGGCTTCGCGGCGACGGCATACATCGTGGTGGGATCGCCATCGGAGCGGTTGGCGGCACCCAGTGTAATGGTGCCGGGTGTGCGCACCTCCCGCTGCCAGACTTCAAAAGGCAGCTTTGCATTCGCATGGGCCGCCGCATCTCGGACGGTCACTTCCTCACCAGTGCGGGTAAAAGTCTCGGGGAGCCATGCGGCAGGCGTGCCGAATTCTGGCATCAACACGTAGAGCATCGACGGTTTTTGCACCATCACTTGCATCTCGAACGAGCCATGCTTCCTCGCTCCGCGAAACGTCTGCACAAGGTCGGCACCAAGCAGTGCAGTCGGGAATGCTTTGCCATCCGCAGGCTCGAACACCATCGAACGAAAAGCATAGATGGGTGCCCCAGGAGCCATGCCACGTGGCACGATGCGGTAGAAGAACATGTTTTCCATCCGCGTGAAGTTGTCCGTCGCGCTCGTGATGCAGCGGTCGTTTGCCGCCGGCTTGGTGGACCATTCGTTCGCACCCACACCGCCGGTGACACTGGTGATGCGATGCCACTGCCGTGTTTCATTCACGCGCACGGCCTGGCCTTGCTCCAGTCGCATCGGGGACGTTCCGTCGGCGAGTTTCACCGTTCCTTGCAACACGACAACATCAGTGTGCCCGTCCTTGGTTGCATCGACCCCAAAGCGCGTGCCTAGATCCACCACGCGAGCCTGCGGCGTGTCGAGCACGAAGCCCTTGCCATGCTCACCGACATCTGCCGTGAGCTTGCCATGCAGCACATTGACATGCATCGGATCAAGAAGACGCATCTCCAACGGCCCCTCCGCATCAATGAGCACGCCGGAGGATTCGATGCGCAGTTTCAGTGATCCGCCGGCGAGCGAAAGGGCGCGCAGATGCGTCTGCGTGCCCGGCTTCCAATGCGAGTCCGAGCTTTCGATCACGACGACATCCACGCCATCATGAGTTGGCAGCATCCACCACAACATGGTGCTGATGAGCACCACCGCAGCCGCAGCGAGCAGCCACAGTTTTTGCCTGGGACGCTGCACTAGGCGCACAGGCATCCATTCCGCTGCGTGCTCCTCCAGAGAGGCATCCAGATGCAAATACTCGACGAAGAAGCGTCGAAACTCCGCGTCGTGCGTGATCGCCTCCTCCAGCGCAACCAAATCATCCGCAGAGGCCAAATTATGCGCATAGCGTTGCAGCGCCTCGAGCCTGGGATCGGCAAGAATCATGGCAAACCCTCCCGTGCGAGCACCTCGCGTGTGCAATCCACCAGCATCATGCGGATGCGATGCAGCGTTTTATAGATCGCCATCGCGCTGCGACCCAGCCGTGCCGCGAGAGCATCCACTCGCGCCCCCGACGCATACGCCGCTCCTACAAGTGTGCGCTGATCCGCAGGCAGCCTTTGCAGGCACTCCTCCAGCGCTTCTTGCTGCGCCGTGAGATGCGAGCCGTGGTCTTCCACTTCATTGGCGATCAACGCCATCGCGTCATCGCCGAACACATGCCGATCACGCGCCTTGTCACGACGCCACGCCAGCACCTCCAGCCTGGCCGCACCGACCGCCCAGCGGCGGAAGTCCCCGCTCTGCGAAAGGCTGCCAAACTTCCGCCACAGCACCACCGCGATCTCCTGCATCACCTCGCGAGCGTCCTCCCGCGTCGGCACCAGCGACCGCACGAAGCCACGCAAAGCTGGCTCATGCTCCGAGTAGAATCGGAGAAACTGATCATGCTGCGAGTCGTCGATGTTCATGCGTTGCTAACGAGAACACTCCGCGAACAGAGCGCATTTGCCAAAAAAGTGCGATGTTTCTCGAAACCTCATGCCTATGGCGACGGTGAAGAGCCTTGGGCGGGCAACCTCTCCATCACGTCATCGGCGATGAGGAAGAGGACCTCGGCCTCTTCGTGCGTCGGAGGCAGCGGCGATTGACTCGCTACCGCCTTCTTTTCAGAAGCTGGCCCAGCGGGGGACGCTCGCCCCGCAGCAGCCGCGCTCCTTCGCCAGTCAGCCACAGGTAATGATCGCTGGGCAGGCCTTCGTAGCTCAGGAATGGGCTGGATCCCACGGGCGGCTGGTCCGTGCACTTGAAGATCGCCGTGCCTTCATCCACTTCGTCGAACATCGCCACGTAGATCATCGTGGCGCCGGCGTTTTTCGCGGCGACGAATTGCGACCAGAGGAACTCGCCCATGAGCCGCGGAATCTGGCCGAGCGGCGCTTCCGGATTCAGGTTGTGCCAACTAAACCCGGGAAACACGACCGGCAGGTAATCGAGCGACTGCTCGCGGCACCAGGCGAGGTCCGGCTTCCAATGGCTTTCGCCGTGGCGCGCGGCTTCCTTGGGATTGCGGTAACGACCTGGGGTCCACGGGCTGAGCACATCGGCGAGTTTCAACACCGCATGCAGCGCTGGGTCGGGCGCGGCGTCGCGCTTGAGTTCGCGCCAACCGGTGGGGATGCCGAGCATCACCGAGCAACCATCGGCTTTCAGGAACTCGATCAACGCGCGGCATTCGGCGAGTGAGTATTTGCGATCCTCGGCAAAGCCCACGCCCCACACGGCGACGAGCGGTTTGCCGCGATGCCGCAGATACGCGGGATCGTCGCCGGGGCGCATCTGCCCGCGCAGCCGCCGCCAATCTTCGATCACCCGGGCGACGCCGCCGGCGGGCAGACCGCTCAGGTCATACATCAACGCATAGGCGCGCCCCTCGCGATTGGCGCCTTCGCGGCAATTCGCGAGCACGACATCCTTGTGATGCCGCCATGCCGCGCTTTTCAACCCGTTGGCGAAGCGCTGCACGAACGCGCCATCGATGCTGTATTCGCGCATCCAGCGAAAATGTCGCAGCACGGTTTCCCGGTTGAACGAACTGAACACCTCGGCCGGGCGGCCATCGGCCAATTTGAAACCGGTGGTGAATCGCTCTCCAGCGCTCAATTCCGACACGTCGGGCCAGAGGTCAACGGTGACATTGCCGGGGGCGAACGGCTTCGATTTGTTACGCGCCCAGTGGGTCCAACCGAGGCCCGCGCCATCACCCTCGCAATTAAACCACCCCTGATAACCCGTCATCACCTTGCCCGTGAGCGTGCTAGTGTCCACACTGCGAACGCTCGGACCGCGATACGGCGCCAGCGGATCGGCGGCGTCGGCAGCGGTCAGACAAAGCGTCGTCAGCCCCAGCAGGAAGGCCGCAATGGCAATGGTTGGTGTGCGCGTCTGCTTCACGGTGGAGGTGATACTGCTCGGTGCGCCATTCAAAGCGGAGGACGGCTTCCTACTGTTGAGCCTTCTTCGCCGCTTTCTTCTTCGCACGCTCTTCGTCGCGAGCCTTCTGCTTTTGCTCGGGCGTGAGCTTGGTTTTCTTGGCCGCGCTCATTCCGGCGGTCCACTTTTTCTCTCCAGCCTTCACCGGGTTTGCCATCTTGGCGAGCCACGCGTCGTGAAGCTTCGTGAGCTCGGCGACTTTCTCCGGCATCGTCTTCGCGAGGTCGGTCTTCTCGGAAACATCCTTGCTCAAATCAAACAGGCCGATCTTCGCCTTTTCGCCAACGAGCTTCCAATCGCCCGAGCGCACCGCCCACCAACCCTCCTCGCTGCCGGAGGACCAGAAGAAATTGCGCGGTTGCGGCGCAATCTCGCCACGGAGCACGGGCAAAATGTTCTTCCCATCGAGCGGCTTCGTATCGGGCGCGGCGACACCCGTTGCGGCGAGCACCGTCGGCAGAATGTCGAGGGCGATGACCGGCGCCTGGCTTTCGCCCGGTTTCAACTGCGACGGCCAGCACACGAGGAACGGCACGCGGATGCCGCCCTCGTAATCCTGATGCTTGCCGCCGCGCAACGGCGTGTTCACCGCCGACTGCGCGAGCGGGCCGCCGTTGTCGCTGATGAAAAAGAGCAGCGTGTTTTCCCACGCGCCCGCCTGCTTGAGCGTCGCGACGACTTTGCCGATGGCGTCGTCCATGCGCTTGCCCATCGCGAGGAGCGTGTTGCGGTCGGTGTTGCCCGTGTTGAACTTCGCGATCTCATCCGCGGGCGCCTGGAGCGGCGCGTGGACGGCATTGAACGCGAGGTAGAGAAAAAACGGCTGCGTCTTGTGGCGGTCGATGAACGACACGGCTTCTTCACCGAGCCGGTCGGTGAGGTAGCCCGTCTCTTTCACCACATTCGTGCCGCGATAAATCGGATCGTCGGGATCGTTTAGTTTGAAATAATCATGCGCACCGCGTCCCAGGAAGCCGAAGACTTCATCGAAGCCGCGCAGCGCCGGGCTCCACTCGGGCGTCGGTCCGAGGTGCCACTTGCCGAGCTGACACGTCGCGTAGCCAGCGGGTTTGAGGTATTGAGGAAACAACCGCTCGCTCATCGGCACGCCGGAGCCGGCCTCGCCGGCGGTGTAGAGACCGAGCCGTTGCTGGTAACGCCCCGTCATAAGTCCGGTGCGGGTCGGCGAACAGACGTTGCCCGTCACATAACCCTGCCGGCAGATCACGCTCTGCTTCGCCAGCGCGTCGAGATTCGGCGTGGTGACTTCCTTCGGATGCAGGGGATTGAAGAGCACGTCCGCATAGCCAAGGTCATCGGCAACGATGACGACGATGTTGGGGCGGGGCGGGGCGTTCGCCGCCAATGACCAAGGACCAGGAACCCATGACCAAAGAAGGACCAATGACCAACAGGTGAAGAATGACCGGGGGCGCATGTTGTGGTTTGGGGTTTGGGGTCTGGGGTCTGGGGATTTCCTTGGGCATTTGTCATTGGACATTGGTCATTTCTTTTCGCTTTGATCGCGAAAGAACGTCAAGACCGCAACGTGCGCGACCACTCCCAAACGATCCGTGAACCTGCGCCGCTCGCTTGTCAGTCTTTCGCCTTTTTCTTGGCGCCTTTCTTTTTGGGCGCGGTGTCTTTCGGCAGGCCCGTGTCGGCCAGGCGACTGAACCCGGTGTCGAGCGCCTGCCAGCGCGCGGCCATCTCCTTCACGCGGCCAGGTTGCTTGGCGGCGAGATTGCTTGATTCAGCGCGGTCGGTGGCGAGGTTGTAGAGTTCCCAGGCATCCGCGTTGTCATTCGCCGAGACAAGTTTCCAATCGCCCACCCGGAGGGCGTGATTGCCGGAGTGACTGAAGAACAGGAAATCGCGCTTCACCGCGCCGTCCTTGGCGAACGCGGGAACGAGGCTGCGGCCGGGCAACGGCGGGACTTTCGCGCCGTGCCAGGTGTCGCCGGCCTGGCCGCCCGCCAGTTCGAGCAGCGTGGGAACGAAGTCAATCACGTGCCCGACATCGTGCCGCAGTTCGCCGCGCGCGGCGATGCCCTTGGGCCAATGCACGATCAGCGGCGTCGAGATGCCGCCCTCGTGCACCCAGATTTTATGCCGTCGAAACGGGGTGTTCGCGACGGTCGAGCCGCCGGGGCCGAGACAGAGGTAGGAGGCGGCCGAGCCGGGCGGAGCGGAGCGGTCGTGGCCGTCGCCGCGCACCATGATTTCGGCGCTCGCGCCGTTGTCGGAAAAAAAGAAAATGACGGTGTTGTCGAGCGCGCCCATTGCCTTGACCTGGTTGATCACGCGGCCGATCTCCTGGTCCATGCGGTCCACCATCGCGGCGTGGATCGCCTCCTTCGTGGCTTGAAATGTTTTTTGCCCGGCGGTCAACGATTCCCACAGGACGGCGTGGCGCGTTTCACCGGGGCCGAGAATTTCGAGATCGGCTGCCGTGCCGCTGGGCGCGGTGATCTCCGGCTCCGGCTCGGAGAGGGCGCAGTTGATGATGCCCATTTCCTTTTGCCGCCGATAGCGCGCCTCACGAATGGCGGGCCAGCCGGCCTGGTAGGTGTCACGATAGCGCGCGATGTCTTCGGCGGGCGCCTGGAGGGGGAAGTGCGGCACAGTGAAGGCCACGTAGCTGAAGAACGGTTCGTTTGGATGTTTTGCCGCGTGCTCCTTCAGGTAGCTGATCGCGTGTTCGGCAATGGCCGTCGTGGTGTAATAACCGCTGCCGGGCTTGACGGGCGGCAGCGGCTGATCGTCCTCCAAATGTTGCTGCGGCGCAAAATTGTGGTTGTGGTCGCCGAGGTAATAGGAGTGGTCGAAGCCCGCGTCGGCCACGGCCTTGGGCGCGCCGTGGACGTGCCACTTGCCGGAATGATAGCTGCGGTAGCCGAGCGGCTGGAGGTATTGCGGCAACGTGCGCGTCCACTCGGCGAAGAGACCCTTCGGCGGGTCCATGCGGACTTGCTGCGGATAATAGCCGGTCATGAGGGCGCCGCGCGTGGGCCAGCAACGGGCCGTGTTGTAAAATTGCGTGAAGCGCAGGCCGTTGTTCGCGAGTCGGTCGAGGTTCGGCGTCGCAATCTCGCTCCCGTAACATCCAAGGTCGGAAAAGCCAAGGTCATCGGCGAGGATGATCAGGATGTTCGGGCGCGGAGTGGCGCCCGAAGCGAAGAAGCAAGGACCAAGGACCAGGGACCCAAGAAGGGCCAAGGACCAACGAGGGAAGAAAAGCCGGGTGCGCATGATGGGATTTTGGGTCTGGGGTCTAGGGTCTGGGGTCTGGGGCCTTGGTCATTTCTTTTCGTCCTGGTATTGGCCGAGCTTTCGGACCTGCCCGTCGGCACTCACATTGCGGCGTGCGGGAGATGGTTTCACTCCGCCTGCCAGACTTTCAAATCATCCAGCAACAGCGACGCGCCGGTCGTCACGAAACGATAGCCGGTCTTGTCCACGTCCAGTTCGCGGTTGCTGGCTTCCAACTTCACGCCGTTGTCGGTCTGGACGGAGACCTTGTCGCCCTTCACCTCGACGAGCATCGTGTACCACCTGCCCGGCTCGAATTTGCCCGCCGCTTTGCCCAGCACAGCGGCCTTCGATTTTGCGTCTTTCTTGTCCTTGTCCTTGTTGATGCTCAGCCCGTCGTTGCCCACGACAATGCGGAACAGATGACCTTTGGCGTGATTGTAACTCAGATTGAAGCCCTTGACACCCTCGAGCCGGAAGGAGAATTGGATGATCGAATTGTGATTGGGCTGGTTGAGCAGGAGCACCGCGGGATGCTGGTCTTCCTTTTTCTCCTTGCCGGTCACGGCGCCGTCTTTGATCTGCCAGTCGCCCTTGTTGACCATCCAGATTTTGCCGAGCTGTGTACCGTCGAATTTTTCTTCGAGCACCGCTTTGCCGGGCTTGGCGAGGGCCGGTTTGAGAACGGTCCCCTTTTCGGCGTGGCCAAGGGCGCCGGACAGGGCGAGGCCAATCGCGGTGAGCAGAGTACTGCGTGTCATCTTCATAGGAGTTGTTTTCAGACTATCACGAGGACGTGACCCAAGGCAAGAAGGTTTTATGAACGTGAAGGATGGCAGCGGGATTGGCGGATGGTGGCGCAGGCCAGACCACTTGCTGATGAAACCGGCGCCGCATCGCGGGCAGAATTTCGGAACGCAAGCCGGTTGAGACTTGAATGGCGCCCCGTAACCTGAAACCTTTCCTCTGCGTCTGGTGTTTAACCCTCATCCGGTCAACCAAAGGTCAAAGTGATGCAAACCAAAACCTGGCAGATCAACCGACGAACCTTTCTGCGCGGTGCGGGCGTGACGCTGGCGCTGCCGCTTCTGGACGCGATGAAGTGGCCGCTCCGCGCGGCAAACACCGCGGCGCCGCCGATGCGCATGATCTGCATCGCCAACCCGCTGGGCATGTTGCCCGACGCCTTCTTTCCCAAGACCGCCGGCGCGGGTTACGAAATGCCCGAGGCGCTTAAGTCCCTCGAACCGCACCGAAACGATTTCACGGTCTTCTCGAATCTCGACCACGATGTCACCGGCGGACATCGCGTGGTGCATTCCTTTTTGAGCGGCCTGCGCGACAGTGAGGCGACGGACTGGCCGGAACGCAACATCTCGGTGGACCAGCGCGCGGCGGAATTCGTCGGCGCGCGGACGCGCTTCTCCTCGCTGGTGGTCAGCCCCGGCGCGGACGGCAGCGAGGTGGCCTGCAAAATGTCGTGGACGCGCAACGGCGTGAACGTGCCGCCCATGTCCAGCGCGCCCGATTTATTCCGCGCTTTGTTCATGGAAGAGGACGCGGCGTCCCGCCAGCAGCGCGCGGCCGCCTACGATTTGAACGGCAGCATCCTTGATGCGGTCAATGGCCACGCGAAACTGCTGGAGCGCCGTCTCGGCAAGGCCGACCGCGAGAAGCTCGACGAGTATCTCACCTCGGTCCGGGAAGTGGAGAAAAAACTGGGCATGTCGAAGGACTGGCTCAACCAGCCCAAGCCGAAGGTGGACATGGCGGCGCCCGAAGACGGCGCGTTCACCCACGCCCTGCCGATTTTCTACGATTTGCTGGCGCTCGCGTTGCAGACCGACTCGACGCGCGTGGCGGCGCTGGGCGTTCCCGGCACGCTGGACACGCGCGACCTGGGTTTGAGCGGCAGTTACCACGGCTTTTCGCATCATGGCAAAACGGAGGCCTTGCAGCGCGGGCTGCTGGTGATCGAGACCTTCCAGACCGGGCAGCTCGCGCGCTTTCTGGACAAACTGAAATCGATCCGCGAACCGGACGGCCAGCGTCTGCTCGACCGGACAATGGTTCTCTTTGGCAGCGGCATGGGCAATGGCAGTTCGCACTCGAACAAGCGGCTGCCGGTCCTCCTCGCCGGCGGCGGCTTCAAGCACGGCGGGCACAAGGTTTATCCTGACGCGCAGCACCGCCAGGTGCCGCTGTGCAACCTCTACACCACGATGCTCCAGCGCTTCGGCGTGGAAGTGCCGCGGTTCAACAAAGCCACCGGCACGCTCGCGAACTTCGCCTGAGGGAACGCAACGTGAATCCGAAGTTTTGGCAATCATCCCATCTCGCGCGCCTTGATGAATTCCGCGAGGTCTTGGACTGCGCCAGTCCTCTGGCGCTTTTTGCGGTGCCGATCGCCCCACAGTCATCCGAAAGCGCCAGAGGACTGGCGCAGTCCAAGACGCTGGCGCGCCCATCCATGCCCCGCTCACGCGGGATGACTTCGTTCATCAGCCATGCCTTCGCTCTTCTCTTGGCATTCGTCATTTGTCATTCGTCATTCGCACAGAGCGCACCCGACTCCGCCTACGCCTCGCACGTCCGCCCCTTCCTCGACACCTATTGCCTCTCCTGCCATGGCCCGGAGAAACAGAAGGGCGACCGGCGTTATGACACGTTGACCGCGAACCTGTCGTCGAACGACACACTCCAACTCTGGCAGGACATCCTCGACCAGTTGAATCGCGGCGAGATGCCGCCGGCCAAGGCGAAGCAACCGGAGGCGGCCCAAACGCGGCCGGTGATTGACTGGATCACCGCAACGTTGAAGACGGCGTACGCGGCGCGCAAAAGCACCGGCGGCCAGACCGTGCTCCGCCGTTTGAACCGTGTCGAATACGACCGCACCGTCCGGCATCTCCTGTCGCTCGAAGACATGCTGGTCGACCCGACGGATTCCTTCCCGCCCGACGAGACCGCGCATCACTTCAACAACATCGGCGCGACGCTGGTCACCTCCGATTTCCTGTTGAAGCAATATCTGGCGTCGGCGGACGCGTTCGTCGAGCGCGCCGCGGTCGTGGGCCCGAAACCGGAGCAGAAAAAGTATCACTTCATCGCCCCGTTCTGTCCCACCGGCAACCGTCACGACGGCCAGGACGTGCCGGGCCAGTATCAGAACATCCGCAAGAACACCACGGACGAAGGCGGTTTTCTCTGGCTCGCGCGCCTGCCCGACGGCGTGCCGCAGGCCGGTTGGTATTCGCTGCGTTTCAAAGCCCAGGCCATCAACCGCAACTATCCCTACGACGAACAAATCGTCGGCGCGCGCAAGGACGAACCGCTCCGCGTGGCCGTCGTCGCCGGCTCGCCCAAATACGGCGACCTCGAAAAGCGGACGACCTCGGATCGAATGCTGGCGGGGTTCGAACTGCCGGATGACGCGCCGAAATGGATCGAAACCCGCATCTGGCTCGATGACGGTTACCAGCCCCGGCTGACTTTTCCCAATGGCCCCAACCGCGTCAAACCGCTCCGCTTCCCGTTGGTCAGGAAATATCCCGAACAGTTCAAGTCGTACATCAAGAATTACTACACGGCGGATGACCCCAAACTGCTGCCCGACGGCGACCTGAGGCGGTTGAAACGCGATGTGAATTCCACGGAAGGATGGGCCGCCTTCTTCCGCGAGTATCAAGGCCCGCGCGTGCGCGTCTTCGAGATCGAGATCGAAGGGCCGATCAACGAGCAATGGCCGGCGAAAAGTTACAGCGCGTTGTTCGGCGGGCACGAACCCACGCTCGCCAACGCCGGGGCGATCCTGCGGCGCTTCGCCACGCACGCGTTCCGCCGCCCGGTGCAGGAGGACGAATTGAAAGTGCTCGTGGACCTGGTTCAGCAGCGTCATGCCAAAGGCGATTCGGATTTGACCGCCATCAAAGCCGGGCTCAAAGCCGCGCTCTGTTCACCCAGCTTCCTTTATCTGCACGAGCAGGAAGGCGAACTGGACGATTACGCGCTCGCGTCGCGCCTGAGCTATTTCCTCTGGTCGTGCATGCCGGATGACGAACTGATGGCGCTCGCCGCCCAAGGGGAATTGCGGAACCCCCCCGTGTTGGAAGCGCAGACCCGGCGGATGCTGGCCCATCCGAAGGCCGGCGCGTTCACCGAACAGTTCGTCTCACGCTGGCTCGAACTCTACAAGATCGGCTCCATGCCGCCCGACGCGGTCGCGTTCCGGGACTACTACGTGGACGGCCTCGAAGAGGCGATGAAGCAGGAGACGCGGCTGTTCTTCAAAAGCGTGCTCGATGGGAACCTGCCGATTGACCGCTTCCTCGATTCCGATTTCACCTTCGTGAATGGCGGCCTCGCGCGGCTCTACCGGATTCCCGGCGTCCAGGGTTCACAGTTTCAAAAAGTCGCGCTCACCGATTCACGACGCGGCGGATTGCTCGGCCAGGCCAGCGTGTTGACGGCCAGTGCCAATGGCATTGACACCTCGCCGGTCATCCGCGGCATCTGGGTTTTGGAAAACATCCTTGGCACGCCGCCCCATCCGCCGCCGCCGGACGTGAAGCCGTTGGAGCCGGACATCCGCGGCGCGACAACCATTCGCGACCAGCTCAAGAAGCACCGCGACGTCGCCGCGTGCAACGAATGCCATCGCAAGATGGATCCACTGGGTTTCGCGCTGGAAAACTTCGACCCCATCGGCGCGTGGCGGGATGATTACCGGCGCGGCCGCAGTTCCGGTCTGCCGGTGGATCCTTCGGGGCAGCTTCCCGACGGGAGTGAATTCGCGGACATCAACGGCTTGAAGAAAATCCTGCTCACCCGCCGCGACCAGTTCGCGCGCTGTCTCACCGAGAAAATGCTTGCCTACTCGATGGGCCGCACGCTGGAGCCGTTCGACCGGCAGGACGTCGCCCGGATCGTGGACGATACGAAAGCGAAAGGCTACGGCCTGCGCGACCTCGTCCTCGCCGTGGTCCAAAGCCCGCCGTTCAGGAACAAGTAGTTCCGAACCTGGCTGAACTCTGGCGAAGCGCCAAACTTCCCGGAGGGACGAGCTACGCGAGTCCCACTTGTCTACCCCTTTTCGTTGTCGAGGGACTCGCGTAGCTCGTCCCTCCGGGGGTTTTGAGACTGCCTCTCCGGTCCGGCGTGAACCCAACACCCATGCACTGGGCCGCAGACCAGCGTTCCGGGTATCGCCTGTCGCGGTTTACTTCTTCGGCAACTCCACTTTCGGCGGCTTTTGCGCATCCCAGGCCTCCATCAGCGCGGTGAGTTTCGCCTGCACGGCGGCGGCTTCGGGTCTGCCATGGAGATTGGTTTGTTCGTCCGGGTCTTTCACCACGTTATACAATTCCGGTTTGCCGCTTTTGCTGCGGCCCAGCGGGATGATTAGTTTCCAATCGCCCTGCCGCACCATCTTGTCACTCAGATACGAATAGGCCGCCTCCGGTCCCGCGCCTGTGCCGCGCATCAAAGGCGCGAGCGAACGGCCTTGCACACCCGCGGGCACCGGCAGGCCGGCGAGGTCGAGCAGCGTCGGCATCACGGCGGCGTTGTCGAGCACGGCGTCGCTCACCTTCCCGGCGGGGATGCGGCCCGGCGCGCGGAAGAGCAACGGCACGCGCGCGGAGCTTTCATACATCACGCCTTTGAACATCCGGTTGCGCTCGCCGAGCATGTTGCCGTGGTCGGCGGTGAAGACGACGATGGTGTTGTCGCGCATCCCCAACTCGTCCAGCACGGCGAGCACGCGGCCCATGTGTTTGTCCACGAGCGTCACGGCGCCGTAATAGTGCGCGGTGACTTCCCGGAGAATGTCGGCGTCGCCGATGGAAAGGCGGGCGCGTGAGCCGGGGCCGTCGTCGGTGGTGCGTTTACGTTTGCCCTCGTCTTTCGCAGGCGCGTCCTCGCCCGCGGGGAAATCGCCGGACGCTTCGCCGCCGGGTTTGAAGGTCTTGGGCAGCGGCATGTCCTTGGCCGCATACATTTTATCGAACGGCGCGGGGATGACGTATTCGCTGTGCGGCTTCAACATGCTCAGATAAAAGAACCACGGTTTGTCCGCGCCCTTCTGCGCGCGGAGAAAATCAATCGCGCGGTCGGCCTCCCACGCTTCGGGATACTTGTCCTCCGGCAGCACGGACGTGCCGATTCTCAGCGGCGTGCGGCCCGGCGCAAAGAGCGAGCCGGGCACCGCGGCGGTGTTGGCGCTGCCGGTAACGAGTTGCTTCGACGCGCGGAGAAAAGCCGCATAAGCGGGGCCGCCGCTAGCGCTGGTGCTGTCGGCGTGGTCGAACCAGTCCTCGTGCCCCTGCAAATGCAGCTTGCCGGCCATGCCGGTCGTGTAGCCCTGCACGCGGAGAAGTTTCGGCAGCGCCACTTCACCGGCGTTGAAGGGAAAGTTGTTCTGCTTCACACCATGCACCTGCGGATAGCGCCCGGTGAACAGCGTCGCGCGCGACGGCGAGCAGACCGGTGACGCCACGTAGGCGTGGGTGAAGCGCACGCCCTCGCGCGCGAGCTTGTCGAAGTTCGGCGTCTTGACAATGGGATGGCCCGCGACGCCAAGGCAATCATGCCGGTATTCGTCGGCGACGAGGAACAGGATGTTGGCGGGGCGTTTGACTGAGTCGGCGGCCGAAGCTTCGGCGCAACCGAACGCGAGGAGCACGAAGAGAAACACCGCGAGACAACGCACGGCGGTGAGTCGTTGTGGGAATGGGTTTTTGTTCATGGGTGGGTTGGGGTCGGGGGTCGGTTTCGGTTCTGGGGTCTGGGGTCTGGGGTCTGGGGCGGGGACTCGAGACGCCAGACGCCAGACCTTGGCCCAAAATCCAGGCGGCGGGTTGCGCATGAAGTAAAAGGGCAGGTCCGGAAGGTTGAAGGCGGAGAATTTCACAGGGAGCCTCGATCTCAAGCTTTCGACGCGCCCCTGGGCCATGAAACGGTTAGCGCTTTTGTGGTCGCGCCAGTCCTCTGGCGCTTTGAGAACGGGCAGCGGCCCAGCCAAAGCGCCAGAGGACTGGCGCAGTCCAAAACCTTGCGGGGCTTCGGCCGGTTCATGGAAAACCTCGACGTCCAACCTTGGACGCGCATCGGGGCCATGAACCCGCAACGGACAGGAGCGCGGACAGCCTTGTCCGCGAGTCTCGCAACTTGGATTTGCGCGGACAAGGCTGTCCGCGCTCCGGGCCTCTGTTCATGGGCAGGTTTATGGTACGATGGGCGGCAGTTGTTTTGCGAGCAGCGCGCGCAATTCCTTCAGCACAGCGGCCTGGCGCGGGTCGCCGGCGAGGTTGGTGTATTCGTGCGGGTCGGCGTCGTGGTCGTAAAGTTCAAGGCCGTTGCGTCCTTCGTCCCATTCGGTGCAGCGCCAGCGGACGGTGCGCACGGTGCGGCCCCAGAACTCGGCGTTGGCGCCGCGCCGGGCTTGTGTGAACGCGCCCTCGTGCAGCGTGGCACCGGTGTCGTTGAGCAGCGGGCGCAGGCTCTTGCCCTGCAACACCGCGGGCGCGGGCACGCCACAGAGATCGCACAGCGTGGGATAAACGTCGAGCAATTCGACAAGGCCGGTGCAGCGCCGGCCATTGGACTTCATGCCGGGCGCGCAAACGATGAAAGGCACGCGCGCGCATTCCTCGAAGAGACTGCGTTTGTGCCACAAACCATGTTCGCCGAGGTGCCAGCCGTGATCGCTGGTGAAGATGACGATGGTGTTGTCCACCAGGTGCAATCGCTCGAGCGCGTCCAGCACGCGGCCGGCCTGCACATCCACATAGCTCACACAAGCGAGGTAGGCGCGGATGGCGGCGCGACGTTGTTCGGGTGTGGCGGTGAGCGCGTAGCCGGGCACGGCGCCGTTGCGCGCGGGGGCGGGGATGTCGGCCTCGTCGGCGGCAGGCGCATCCGGGAAGGTGATGGATTCAATCGGGTAGAGATCGAAATACTTCGCCGGCGCGACGAGCGGCAGGTGCGGGCGATGGAAGCCGACGGCGAGGAAGAAGGGTTTGGCCGGGTCGCGTTTCTCCAGCCATGCAACGGCGGTCTTGGCGAAGTTTCCGTCCACGAGGATGTCGTCGGTGCCGGTTGTCTCGGTCCAACCGAGGCCCTCGCCTTTGGAGGTCTTCACCTGCACCGCGCTTTCGCGCGCGGGCGGGTAGGGCCGCTCATCCTTGAAGGGCGTGCCGAAGTCCCACGCCTGCGGATCGTCCATGCTCTCGTCGCCCTTGGGGACGCCGAGATGAAAAATCTTGCCGCAGCGCGCCGTGGCGTAGCCGTGCTCGCGAAAGAGATGCGGGAGCGTCATCACGCCGGGCAGGTTGGTGTAGAGGTTGTCTTCGTTGTTGGTCACGCGGGTGACATTGGGCCGCCGGCCGCTGAGCATCGAAGAGCGCGAGGGATTGCAGTGCGGAAACTGGCAATACGCCCGCTCGAACAGCACCCCACGCTTCGCGAAAGCATCGAGGTTCGGCGTCTTTGCCTGGGGATGCCCGTAGCAACCGAGCGTGGCGGCGAGGTCGTCGGAGACCAGCAGCAGGACGTTGGGCGGGCGAGCGGCGGCCGCCTCACCCGAGGAACAAAGCGCCAAGCCTAAAAGAAACTGCATTGCCAAGGCTCCAACGCCGCGGCGCGCCGCTTTGCCCATGCGGCTTGGAGCCTGGAGCTTGGAGCTTCTCTGGAGTTTTGAGCTTTGAACTTTGAGCTTGGTCATGGTGTTAGACGGTTTCTGCAGGCCTATCAACCGCCGCTTTCGTGCCGTGCAACTGTCTTGAAAAGATAAGTGAGGAAATGAATCCCAAAAGCATACCTTCAGTGAAGTTAAGCACTCTGTGGACTCCGTAACTTGCATCACTCGCAAGCACAAACCAGCGCATATCCAGCGTAAGGCGAACCGCACCATCGGCGACTCCAATAATCCCGCCCGCGACGAAAACAAGTTTCGCCCAACTTGCACGAATGCGTTTCTTGTCAAATGGAATACCAATGAAAAAGGCGAACCCAACAATGAATATCCAATCAACGATGATGTGCGTGTTCATAATTGTCCGGCCTTCTAACATTCAAAACTTAACTTCCAACATCGAACATCAAACTCTGAACCGACCGCAGACCAGTGCGCCCAGCCAGAATGGAAATCAAAAGGGTGTTGTCCGAAGCTCTTTTTCGGCGGGACGAGCTACGCGAGTCCCAAACTTCTTCCAATTCTCCGAGGGAATTGGGGACTCGCGTAGCTCGTCCCGCCGAACAAAATGAATCGAGGCGATTTGGGCAATATGCCCTGAATGCTCGCAATCGGCCTGACACCCGATCCGGATTATTTCGATTCATGGTGCGCTGTCCGGCCTGGCTCAGGGTCCGGGTTTGCCGAACGCCCGGGCGTAAAAATCGAACGCCTTGTCGCCCACCGTGTCATAAAGCCCATGGTAGCTGTGTTTCACGCCAGGCACCACCACATATTCGTGTTCGATTTTCAGCCGCGTGAGCGATTCGTCGAACTTGCGGTTGGCGTCGAAGGTGCCGCGGCCGGTGTCCTGGTCACCGACCACGATGCGGACCAGGGTCTTGCCGCGAATGGCATCGGCATTTTTTTCGGCGAGCGTGAAAGGATGATTGCGCTGAAATGTATCGCGGTCGCCGCTAAACACGTCCTTGAGAATCCGGCCGTTCGAATAACGGGCAAAGAAGTCCACGTCGAGCACCGCTCCGGCCAGGTCGGAGACCACTCCAAACAGCTCGGGAAATTTGAATCCCAGATGCGCCGCCCCATAACCGCCCATGGAAAAGCCTTCGACGCCGCGCCCCTTGCGGTCGGCGATGGTCCGGCACGTGGAATCAATGTGCGGGATGAGATCCTTGATGATGACGCTTTCAACGGGCTGTTGGCCGTCGGCAGAATCGTTGAAGAGGCTCGAAGGCAGCCCGTTGACCAGCACGATGATCATCGGCGGGATGCGTTTGGCGCGCATGGCCCGATCAGCCAGCTCCACGAAATAATCGCCGGTGCGCTGATGGCCACCGCCGCCGTGCAACCAGTAGAGCACCGGGTAGCGGCGGGCCGGTTCCTGGTCATAGCTCGCCGGCAGATAGAGGAGATAGCTCACGTCGCCTTTGATGGTCTGGCTGTGGAAGCTCTTGTATTTGGTGCCGGTTGGTTCGGAGCGATTCGGATCGAGCCAGCGGGGTTGACGCGCCGTCTCCGCGGCGGGTTGGGCCGGCGCGGATTGGGCCGAAGTGGTCCGCTGCGGCGCGGCGTCAAGGGATGGCCAGAGGTGAAGGACGAATGACCAAAGAATGAACAAGGTCCAAACCCCGATCTGCTGGCGGCGGCGGCTCGCGCAATTCACGGAGGATGGAACCGGGAAGCTGGGATTTCCTGGAGCCTCGGATTTAGAGGTGGTTTCATAAGGTGGGGCGAGACTCCGTCGAGCCGCGTCGGGCGCGGATTGAATTGGCTCGACGGAGTCTCGCCCCACCGTGGTTGGCCTTATGAAACCGTTTCCAAGAGTTTGGAGGGTTGTTTGCGTAAAGGTGTTTCGGCTCGTTTCTCGGAACGGCTCTTTTGAGTGAAGCGAATTCACGCCGGAAATTCCAGCACGATCTTTACCGACTCCTTCGTGATGCGGCCCGATTTCCGGCAGAACGATTCAAGGACTTGCCTGAAACGACGGCAGGTCTCCGGCGGTGGCGCCGGCGTTCGCGCGCCTTTGGCGGGCGAGCGGACACAACCGCACCCAGCGGAAATGCCACATCGTGGCCAGCTTGGTCGCGGCGCTAACGCTCGACATCAACAGCAGCGGCCAGCCCTCCGCGAAGCCCATCGCCAGCGCAAAGGCAATCGTGGAAATATCCTTGAGGAAGAAATACTGGTGCATCCGCAGCGCCACCGCGCCGGTGCGCCCCGTCTGGCGGATCAAAAAAATCTGGTGCGCATAACCCTGCGCCAGAATCACCGTCACCACCACGACCAGCGCCTGCGAAACAAACTGGCCCCACCGCGCGGCCTCCGGATGCGACAGCAGCAACACCGGCGAACCGATCAGGCAGCCGACGCAGGCTGCGAACGACACCGTCGCGCGCAGCTCGCGCCGGTCGCGCATGATTTCGAAGATCACCGCCAGCGTCAGCAGACCCGCCACGAGCCGGGGCCAGACGAGGTAGTGATTGAACCGCGGCAGACAGGCGCCGTAGAGAAAGAACGAATAGAACGCGAGATAGCTGCTGACAAACTGGTTCAGCGACAACACCGACGTGGCCCGTTCGCCCGCCCCCTGCCCCTCGCGGAACGAAGCGGCCCGCTGCCATACCAACCGCAACTGCGCCCACAGCCCGCTCACGGTCAGCAAAAAAATGACGGCGCTGACGAGGCCCGTGATGTGATAAGTCATCAGGTTTCAATTCCACGGCGACGATAACAACTCTGCCGGGCCAGCCGGCCGCAAAACCCGTCGCGATTTTCGGTCGGGTGAACCGGTCATGGGTTGACGAACCACACTTTCGCCGTCGGGTCGGTTTTGAAAAACGTCAGCAACTGTTCGGTGACTTTTTTCGCCCCGTTGTCGGTGACGTGGATGCCGCCGTTTTTGTAGTCGTCGCGCTGCCAGGCGAAGCCGTCGGCGCGCGGCGTCGGGCCGTCGGCCCACAGGTAAGGCCCCCACAACAGCAGTGGAAATTTGCCGTCCTGATAACTCATTGCCGGCCCGCCGCGGAGCTGGTCCTGGATGAGCCAGCGCATCGCGAAGGCGCTTTCGTAGGCATAAGGCTCCGGGTTCAACGGGCCGTGAGTATAGCCGCCGTACGTGCGGCTCGAGAGATAGACGATCCGCGCGTTTGGACAGTATTGTTTGAGCAGGCGTAGCGCTTCCTGGGTGTCCTGCTGCAAGCGCCGGGCGTGGGCCGGGAACTCGCCCAGCTTCGCCGGCTCCTTCTCGGCCATCTTCGCCCAGACCACCTGGACTTGCAGCGGCGACAGGCCGTTGGTCTTCAATCGCTCCATCGCCGTCGCCCACGCACCCGTACCCTTGCGGTCCTGTTCGCGCGGCCTGGCCCAATCCGCCGCCGTCTCGCCCGAGCGGGAACCGTCGAGCGCGATGAGTTTCCGCCAGCGCTGCGCGTCGGTCATGGCGGTTTTTACGAACTCCTGAAATTCCAGCGTGGTGTTTGACATGCCCATGGACATCAGCACGACCCGGCCTTCGTCGGACGGTTCGCCCTTCTCGTTGAGCGGTTGAATTTTCGCGGCCTCGGCGAGCGCAGCTTTGAGGTGCGCGGCGGGCGGCGCGTTGCGGCTTCCGCCGTAAAGCCCGCCGTCCTCGCCCTTGTAGTGGGCCTCAGCGGTCATGTCGGTCAACGGCCTGGCGCTCGTCGCGATCTTGCCGGCGGGCGGAGCATCGGGCCGCTTTTCTCCAACCGCCTCGCCCTTTTTGCGCGCGGCTTTGGCGCGTTCGTAATACGCTTCTTCCTCCGGCGTCAGCTTCCCGCCGCTCTGCTCTTTCTTGCGGATCTGCCGGACTTTGTTGGAATCAAGCGGCTCGTCGGCGGCCCCGGCATGGAGAACGGCAGCGAAGGAGACGAGCAACAGGAGGAAACAACCTGCGGTTTTCATCGGTGTCTCCCGAAGATTCAATGGTTCACGGTTTCTTAACGGCCGGCTTGCGCAGGTGTTCATCGAAGAAGTCGGCCATCATTTTCACCATTTCCGCCCTCGTGGGCGTGAGGTCCTCGCCGTTGAGGCCGTGAGTGCCGTTCTTCACGATGACGAGCTTCGACTTGACGCCCGCCGCCGTGAGCTGTTCGTGGAGAATTTTCGACTGCTCGACCGGAACGAGCGTGTCCGAGTCGCCTTGGAGAATCAGAAACGGCGGGTCGTCACGGGAAATATAGTTCACGGGACTGGCCTGTTTGAGCGCGTCCGGCGCGTCGCCGAATGCCGTCGCCGCGCGTTGTGGGTCGCGCATCATCTTCGGCAGGTCCGCCGGGCCAAACATGTCCACCACCGCCTGCACGCGGCTCGACTGTTCCGCCCAGCCGCCGTCGCCTTCGAGCTTCGCGCCCGCGTCCGTGGTGCCGAGCAGCGAAACGAGATGTCCGCCTGCGCTGCCGCCCCACGTGCCGATGTGATCCGGATCGAGATGATATTTCGACGCGTTCGCGCGGAGGAAGCGCACGGCCGCCTTGCAGTCATGAAGGAACGCGGGCCATTGCACCGTCGGCACGAGGCGATAGTCCACTGACGCGACCACGTAGCCGCGCCCGGTCAATTCCTCCGCCACTTCGGGCAGCCAGCCACCGTTCGACTTGTTGCCTTTGCTCCAGCCGCCGCCGTGAATGTAGACCGCCACGGGCGCCGGCGCGGAGCTCCTCGTCTTTGGCGAATAGATGTCGAGCTTGAGCGTGACGCCGCCGTTGGTGGAATACGGGATGTCACGCTCAACTTTGGCGGAGGTTTCCGACGGCGCGGCCGTGCGTCGCTTCTTTTTTTCCGGAGCATCGGCGGAGAAGGCAATGCCGGCGGTCAGTGCGAGCACCAAAGCGGCGAACACCGGCCGGTGGGAGTGGTTGAGGAGGTTTTTCATTTTGTCGTGGGGTTGCGCGCGTCGGGTCGATACAGCAGGAAAACTCCGTCGGGAGGTTCCTTCGGCAGGACGATTTTGTCCGGCTCATACAAATCGTAATATTTGTTCGGCGCGACCAGCGGCTCGTGGGGTTTGTGGAAACCGGCGGCGATGAAAAACGGCTTGTCCTTGTTCTGCTCGATCAGTTCCACGATGCGCCGTGCCGTGCGACCGTCCGGCTCGTCCTCGTCCTTGTTCAGCGTCGCGGTGAAATGCACCATCCCGCCGCCCAACTGGCCGTCCTTGTCCAGCTTCTCCCACTCCGGCACGCTCGTGTTCGCCTTGCCGCGGCCCGTCGCGTTTTCCGACACGTCCCATTTCACCGCGCTCTCGTACGGCACGTGCGCAATCTTGCCGACGCGCGCGGTGAAGTAGCCGTTGGCCTTGAAATGCTCCGGCAGGAAGACGGCCGCGTCGCCGAGATACGTGCGCGGCGGCGTCTCGTTGTTCATGATGCCGGTCACTTCGGGGCGGCGTCCGCTCAAGAGCGACGTGCGCGACGGATTGCAGAGCGCAAACTGGCAATAAGCGCGGTCAAAGCGCACCCCGCGCGTCGCGAGCGCGTCAATGTTCGGCGACTTGACGACCGGATGGCCGTAGCAGCCGAGGTCATGGTTCAAGTCGTCCGCGGCGATGAACAGGACGTTGAGCTTCGGCTCCGCGGCGGGGGAGGCGCTGGGCAGGAAGGCGAGCAGACCAGCGGCGAGTAGCCAGCAGGTGAGTGGGATTTTTTGTGTCATGGAGTTGGGGGTTGAATCCTCACGGCGGAGTGGGCTGCTTTGCCGGCGCGGGTTCCGCTTTCTTTCCCGCGCCGCCCTTGCGCGCCGGCTTGGACGGGTTGCCGTTCGTCTTGACGAAGATTTTCTCGACCGGCTCACCGTTATATTTTCTTAACACATCCGGCGGCCCGTCGGGCAGCGGTTTCTTTTCCAGCACGCCCGCGCGCATGAAAAAGTCCGCCGCATATTTCGACGAGACCTCGTGCCACGGCGCCTTGTTCACGAAGCCGTGCCCCTCGCCCGTGGCGAGATACAACTCCGCCGCCACGCCGACTTCGCGCACCTTGTTGTGCAACAGGACGCCATTCGCCAGCAGCTTGTCCGTGTTGCCGAAGAATAAAACCGTCGGCGGCCAGGCCTTGGTCACTTGGCGTGCGGGCGAAAGTCTCAGCGCCATTTCCGCGCCGAACACCGACTGGAAACCCTCCGCACGCGCGTCATCCACGAAACTCGCCACGGGATAGCAGAGCAGGAGTCCGTTCGGAACGCACGAAATACTCAAGTCGTCGGTGGCGCTGTTCGGCGCATCGGGGATCGCCGTGCAAGCCGCGACGTGGCCGCCCGCCGATCCGCCGCCCGCAATGACCCGGTCCGGGTCCACGCCGAGCTTCTTCGCGTTCGCGCGCACCCACCGCACGAGGCTGCGCGCGTCCTCGACGCACTTGTCGGGGTTGACGCCGTGCCGGGTGCGCACCCGGTAATCCGCCATGCCTGCCACGACGCCGCACCGGGCGAAATACTCCGACTGCTCGTCGAACGAGAAAACATTGCCGCTGCTCCACGAGCCGCCGTAGAAGAACAACACCACGGGCCGCTTGTCGCCGGGCGACCAGTCCTTGGGCAGCGCAAAGTAGATCCGCAGTTCACCCTGCGGCGTCTGCTTGTAAACGAATTCCTTATAGCCGCGCTCCTTCCCCTTGGCCGAAAGCGCGGCGAGATAGGCCGCCATGTCGAAGCTGGCCGCGGCACGGGTCTTGGCCTCACGGGCGGCAGCACGGGACGCTGCGGTGGAAGTTGCATTCGTCCCCGTGACAGCGGGCGCGTTGGTCGGGGCCACGATCGCCGTCGCTGTGGATGGGCGCGCGCTTGCCGCGCCATCCGCCGACCGATGGCTGCGGAACTCGTGAAATTCATCGGGCGTGAGCTTGCCGTCCTTGTTCAAGTCGGCGTTGGGGAAGCGCCGGAGCATCTGCTGGAGTTGTTCCCCGGTGAACTCGCGTTCAGCGGCCGAAACGAGCGCGGCCAACGCGACCAGCAACGTGACCAGGAGGTGGGTTTTCTTTCCGGGAGGGGAGCGCATGAGTCACCGCATACAGACGCCGCGCCGTTCGCGGATGTTACGCAAACTTTGAGGGCTGAACAGTTCAGGTCTTCGACTGCGAACGCCCCACCGCAGGAATTGAAACAGCGGGCGGGCGGAGGCCGGCTTATTTGCTCGAGTCTTTCTTCTTGGCGTCGGCTTTCTTTTCGCCGCCGGACTTTTTGCCGGAGCCGGGTTTGATGGCGGCGATTTCGGCGTCGTCCAGTTTGCCGTCGCCATTGGTGTCGTATTGCTTCAGTTCCCCGTCCTTGTCCTTCGCGAAGTCCTTGCGCAAGGCTTCCATTTCGTCCTTGTCAATGACGCCGTTGGCGTTCTTGTCGTATTTGGCGATGAGCTTCGCCTTTTTGCCATCGGCTTTGGCGGCGAACCCGGTGGAGGGCGCGGCCAGGCAGAGGCAGGCGAGGAGGAGGCAGGTTTTCTTCATGAGTATTTTGTCGTTCACGATGGTTGTTGCCGGTTGTCCAAAGTCATTGACACCCGGGCGACGGCTGTCACCGCCGACACGGTTCATAGCACGGCGGATTCAAATTTGGACAGAAAAAACCGCACCCTTGCCTGGAAGTGGTTTCATAAGGTGGGGCGAGACTCCGTCGAGCCGTGTCGATGTGGAAGTAACTCGGCTCGACG
>CAZIFU010000090.1:0-6596 GCA_964539075.1 uncultured Verrucomicrobiota bacterium
ATTCCTCGCGAAAGCAGTCTCCTCGTTCCGCTTTGGTGCTACGCACAATCTCAAGAGTTTCAAAACACCCTCCGACAGATCAATCAAAAGCTCAGCGTAGAAGTTAATCATTTCACTCAAGTCCCTTTCGACCTTGCGCACTGGCAGAAGGTGGCGGCGGAGAAATATCCGCACGGATTGCCGAAGCCGTTTTCCAGCGACCCGACACAATGGCTGTTCAACGGCCACCCTGGCTGTGCAGACCAGCCGCTGCACGTGGCCGTGGCGCGGTTGCTCGGCTACCAGTGGCCGCGCCAGACCGGTTCAAGTTTTCCCGATTGCCCGGCGCTCGGCCCGGATGGTCTGGAAAAGCTGGCGGATGACGATGGCATCGTTTGTATCCCGCCCGCCGGGCAGGAGCAACCCGCCGACAAGCGCCTGCGCGCCTTGCTCGCCGCCGCCTTCGAAAGTGGAGCAACCGTCCCGGTTGCTGAGAGTGGGGCAACCGTCCCGGTTGCTGAGAGTGGAGCAACCGTCCCGGTTGCCAGTGCCAAAGAAGAAGAGGGAGAAAGCAACCGGGACGGTTGCTCCACTTTTGGTTGCTCTACTTTTGCGGACATCCTCGAGCAGACCGCCTATTTCAACCCGTATGAACCGATTGAAATCAGCGAACGCGATCTGCCGCACTGGCGTCAGCCCGGTGTGACTTACTTCGTGACGTTCCGGCTGGCGGATGCGTTGCCGGAGGAAAAGCTGGCCCAATTGCGCGCCGAACGCGAAGCCTGGCTGAAGGGACATCCCGATCCTCACGCAGAAGCAGACCGGCGGGAATACTTCCGCCTGTTCTCAGAGCGCATTCAGGAATGGCTGGACGCCGGCTCCGGCTCGTGTCTGCTGCGGTACGAGCGGGCTGCGACCCTGGTGGCCAACGCCTTGAAACACTTTGACGGGAAGCGATACGAGTTGGGTTCATGGGTGGTGATGCCGAATCACGTTCACGCCACCGTGACGCCGCTGGAAGGCTGGACGCTCGACCAGATTTTGCACACGTGGAAGTCCTTCACGGCGCACGAAATCAACAAGCTGCTGAACCGGAGCGGAACACTTTGGCAGCATGAAGGCTACGACAACATTGTCCGCAATCCGCGGTCACTGTGGCGGATTGAACGATACATCGCGGAGAATCCGCGGAAGGCGGGGATAGTGACGAAATTTGTGCATTCGAGGCTGCCGCCGGAAAGTGGAGCAACCGTCCCGGTTGCATTAGGTGGAACAACCGTCCCGGTTGCTGAAGTCCCTGTTGCTGCACCGGAAGGAAGCAAAGGCAACCGGGACGGTTGCACCACTTTTGCGGCCTGGGTGGATTCGCTTCTGGCCGCGGCCGGATTCGCTGGCAAGAGCCTGGAAGACTGGCTGCGCAACGGCTTCGCCGAACAGCATGGCAAACTTTTCCATCAGCGTCCGTTCATCTGGCACCTGTGGGACGGCCGCAAGGACGGGTTCAGCGCGCTGTTGAATTACCACAAACTCGACCGCGCCCTGCTGGACAAGCTGATTTACACCTACCTCGGCGACTGGATCACGCGGCAGGAAGCCGGCGTGCAATCCGGCGAGGGCGGCAGCGACGCCCGTCTCAGCGCTGCGCGCGACCTGCAACGCCGCCTGAAACTCATCGCCGAAGGCGAACCGCCCCACGACATTTTCGTCCGCTGGAAGCCGCTGGCGCAACAGCCCATCGGCTGGGAGCCGGACCTGAACGACGGCGTGCGCCTGAACATCCGCCCCTTCGTGACGGCGGGCGTCCTCCGCAAAGACCCGAACGTGAACTGGAAAAAGGACCGTGGCACCGACCCCGCGAGCGCCCCGTGGTTCGCCGTCTTCAAAGGCGAGCGCATCAACGACCACCATTTGGCGGTGGCGGAAAAGCGCGCGGCGCGCGGGCGGTGATGCGTTTTTCCTGGCCGCGCAAGTGTTTCAGCCGCATGGCGTTTGTGCCGATAACCGGAGCGGCCGGTTTTTGCTTCGTTCGAGTGTGCTAATTTGATATAAAACCATTATGCAACCACGTTTCAACCAGAGGAAAGCCGCGCACGCCGCGTCTGTCTTCCTGCGGTTGCGCGGAGACAAGATGAGTTACCTCAAGCTCATCAAATTGCTGTATCTGCTCGACCGGACGGCGCTGGAGCGCTGGGAACGGCCCGTGACGGGTGACCGTTACGTGTCGATGAAGCTGGGGCCGGTGTTGAGCAACGTTCGCGATTTGATTGTGTGGGAGCAACCCGGCAACGAGTCGGATTTGTGGCATCAGTTGATTCAGAAAGTGGGCACTTACGATGTGGAACTGAAAGAGGCGGTCGAGCCGGATTCGCTGTCGCAACGCGAACTGGATTTGATCGATGAAATCTTCAAGAAATTCGGACAGATGGGTAAATTTGAACTGGCCGAATACACGCACACCCTGCCGGAATGGAAAAAGCCGGAGACCGACAACAGCGCGAGTCCGCTGGAGTATGAGGATATTTTGAAGGGGATCGGGAAGACCCCCGAGGAAGTGTCGGAAATCTGCCGGGAGATTCAGGACGTGAATCACGTCGCCGGATTGGTCGGTTGCAAATGAGCCGGCAATCCGCATGGTCATTCCCGGGTCCACCTTCCAGAGCAACCACCTTTACGTCGTCATCTCCGATCCGACACAGCACGACGGCAAGTGCGTGTTGGTGAATCTGACAACGCAACGCGCCAAGTCGGACACGACATGCGTGCTTCTCCCGGCTGATTTCCCGTCTTTCATCCATCACCCCACCGTCGTCAATTACAGCGATGCGATGGAGGCTGAAGCGGTGAGCATCGAGAAGATTATCAAGGACGCTCAAGTCCGTTCACACCCGGACATGTCGGCGGATGTGCTGAACCGAATTGTTGCTGGCGCGCTGAGTTCGCGAGCCTTCCCGATTGGATTGAAGAAGTACCTTTGATTTTGATTTGAGCCGCGGTGGATTCAGGAGATAATCGTGAGATGCAGCCGAAGACAAAACCGGGATTGAGGCGGCGACCGCTCAGAGGCGAACGACCTCGAAGGCAAGGACTCGTCGGTGAGGTTTATTTCAACCAACTTGTTGAATTGGCCCGCGCCGCATTGCCCTATAGCAGGCCGATGGCAGACTGGGAAAAGCGGCACGCGGACGAATTCTTCTGGTCACAGTTTACGACTGATTCCAGTCCGCCGCAGTACGGCCCGCCGGCTCAATGAAACAAAGTGCCGACAATGCCACGGTGCTCGACGAACTGACCGCCGCGCTTCGGCAGGCGGCTGAGTTCAATTCGGCGGATCAGGCCGCGCCTGCCGTGGTTCTCTGGACCGACCCTGGCGAGGAATGGGCGCCGCTGTTGCCCGAACTGCGCGCCCGGATGCCGGAATTGTTCGCGCTCGGCCCGCTGGATGTGACGGCGCGGAGCGGGCCGGGCATCTGGCTGCGTTGCGTCCTCGCGCGAAAGGTGGCCGGGATGGAGTTTCCTGCCGACAGACCGCCAGTCTTCTACCTGCCCGGTGTTTCGCGGGCGTCGCTCCGAGCCATTGAGGACGCGCCGGATTTCCTTGCGCCGTTATTGGAACTGCAATTTCGCGGCGGCGTTTGGTTTCATCCGAACGGCAAGGATTGGACGGTGCTCGCTTTCGCCCAGTCCAGGCTGGGCCTGGATGTAGCGCGCGATGGGGCGACGCTCGCCGCCTTGCGGCAGGCGTTGCCGGAATTCGCGCGCCTGCGTCTCGCCGAATTGCGCGCGGGGCGCTGGGAAGCCGGCGACTTCAACCGCCTGCTCACGCCCGATCCCAGCCGCGATTTGCTGATGTGGCTGGATCGCGGCGACGAGTTCAAGAAATCGCGCGCGGCGGACGAATGGGACGCCTTCAAACAGATTTGCCAGCGGGATTACGGCTTCAATCCTGAAACGGATGGAGCCCTTCGGGCGGCGGTGCTGCTCGGTCAGCGCAGCGGCGCGTGGGCGTCGGTGTGGGAACGCTTCGCCGAATCGCCGGGGCTGTATCCGCACCTGCCTGAATCGCTGCGGGCGGCGAAGCCGAAAGACGAAAGCGATTTGTTTTTCAAACCGGAGGTCTGGCCGCAATTCAACGAGTCTGCGGAGAACAAACTTGGCGATGCACTCCTCCTGTTGGAGGACCGACCGTATCCCGAAGCGGCGGAACGCATCAAGGCGTTGGAGTCCGCGCAAGGACCGCGGCGAACCTGGGTCTGGCGAAAGCTCGGGAAGTCCGATCTGGCTGAGGCATCCGAACACCTGGCGAAGCTGGCGGATTTCACGCAACAACTCCCGACGGCGGACACGCCCGACAAGCTGGCGGCGGAATATGTGGCCGGTGGCTGGCAAGCCGATTCGGCCCTGTTGAAAGCCCTGAAACACGCCACATCGCCAAAGGCCGAGCGAGCCATTTTTGCGGCGGCGCGGGCGGTTTACCTGCCGTGGCTGGAAGCAGGCGCCGTGCGCCTGCAGGAATTGGTGCGCCATGATCCCACGGCGGTCACGCCACAACCGTTGCCGAACCTCGGCGCATCCGGTGAAGTCATCTTGTTCGCGGACGGCTTGCGCTTCGACGTGGCGCGGGAATTGAGCGGTGCGCTGGGCAAAGCGGGCCTGTCTGTGGACTTGGGATGGCGCTGGTCGGCGCTGCCGTCCGTCACGCCCACGGCCAAGCCGGCGGTATCGCCGGTCGCCAGCGAGTTAACGGGGCGCGAAGCGGATGAGGAATTCGTTCCGTCGCTCAAGGCGGACGAACGCCGCGTGACAGCCGACCGTTTCCGCCAGTTGATGGCGGAGAAGGGCTGCGCGGTCCTGGAGTCGCGAGCGAACGGCGACCCGTCAAAATCGGCTTGGACGGAGTGCGGGAAACTGGATTCGCACGGTCATGACGAAGGCTGGCGGCTTGCATTTCGGATTGATGAGCAGGTGAAGCTGCTTGCGAACCGGGTCCGCGAGTTGCTGGATGCCGGTTGGAAAAGCGTCCGCGTCGTGACGGATCACGGCTGGCTCCTCCTGCCTGGAGGCTTGCCGAAGATTGAGTTGCCGCGATTCTTGACGCAGCACCGTTGGGGACGCTGCGCGACAATGAAACCGGGGAACACCAGTGGACTGGTGGAAGTGCCGTGGTTTTGGAATCCCGCTATTCGCATGGCGCTGCCGCCGGGAGTGGGTTGCTTTGTGGCCGGGACGGAATACGCTCACGGCGGATTGAGTTTGCAGGAATGTGTCATCCCGATGCTGACCGTGCGTTCGTCCGCCGCGCCGCGCTCGGTCGCGCAAATCGAATCCATCAAATGGATTGGCTTGCGTTGCCGCGTCACCGTCGCCGGGGATTTTGCCGGCGTGCGGGCGGATTTGCGGCTCAAGGCGGCGGACGCGAAAAGCTCGCTGGCCGAAGCGGTGAAGGAAGTCGCCGCTGACGGAACGGTTTCGCTGGCAGTGCGGGATGACAGCAACATGGGTTCAGCGGCGCTCGCCGTGTTGTTGAATGAAGACGGACGGCCACTGCACGCGCTGCCCACAACCATCGGAGTCAACGCATGACCGGATCTATTGACGACATCGACCAGAACGCTGCGAAAGCCTTCGAGGGTTACGTGGTGCGGAAGGATTTGGTGCGGAAGTTCAAGGGGCAGTATCCGGTGCCGACTTACGTGGCGGAATTTCTGTTGGGGCGCTACTGCGCGACGACCGACGAGGAAGAAATTCAAGAGGGCTTGCAGATTGTCGAACGCCAGTTGCGCGACCGCACGGTGCGGGCGGGCGAGGAAGAACTGTTCAAGGCACGCGCGAAAGCGAAGGGGACGGTCAAAGTCATCGACCTGATAACGGCGAAGCTCGACACGGACACGAATTCGTTCATCGCGCAGTTGCCGAGCCTGCAAATCAATAACGCGGGCATCGCCGACGACCTCGTTCACGCGAACGAACGGATGCTGACGGGCGGCTTTTACGCGGAGGTCGAGCTGACTTACGACCCGTCCATCGCGGAAGAAAATGCGGGGCGTCCGTTCGGCATCGAAACTCTGCGGGCCATCCAGCTTTCACGCAAAGACGCCGTGGACGTGCTTTGCAGGGGCCGCGAGAAACTCTCTCTTGGGGACTGGAAGAAGTTCCTGATTCGGAGCGTTGGCTTCGAGCCGGAAGCCCTGACGGAGCGAGCGCAGGACTTGACCATTCTGCGCATGGTTCCGTTCGTCGAACGGAATTACAACCTCGTCGAGTTGGGGCCGAAGGGCACCGGCAAGAGCCATCTGTTTCAACAAGTCTCGCCTTACGCGCATCTGGTTTCCGGCGGCAAGGCGACCGTGGCGAAAATGTTCGTGAACAATGCGAGCGGACAGCGCGGCCTGGTCTGTCAGTACGACGTGGTTTGTTTCGATGAGGTTTCAGGCATCTCCTTCGACCAGAAGGACGGCGTGAACATCATGAAGGGTTACATGGAATCCGGCCAGTTCAGCCGTGGCAAGGACAACATCCGCGCCGACGGCGGCATTGTGATGATGGGCAACTTCGATGTGGACGTGGAACACCAAGAGCGCGTCGGGCATCTGCTCGGTCCGCTCCCGCCGGAGATGCGG
>CAZIFU010000091.1:0-2431 GCA_964539075.1 uncultured Verrucomicrobiota bacterium
TTGGAAACCGTGCCGCCCGTGCACCATGCGCCGGCGACGTGGCCGAACTCGTGAACGGCCATCATCCCCAACCACGAGAGCAACACCGTTGAAACGATCAGGATGAATTGGTGTAGACGCTTCATGCGATCAATCACGAACTGGTCTCGGGTGTTATTATTGGGTCTCGTATCCCGAAGTACAATAGATTTATGGTAAGCGTTCACTGGTTTTATATGCAAAAAAAGAACGCAAATTCAGGTAGCCGAATTCGTAAGAATTCGGATTGTGACGCCCGCCGATCCGAATTCTTACGAATTCCTCACGTTCCGCACCTCCGTTTGAAGGTTTGCAAGGCCGTGTCGGGGAGGTCGAGGAGCTTGAGGATTTCGCGTTGGATGCTCGAGAGCTGGGCGAGCCGCCGATGCGTGCCGCTGTCGTCGTGAATGATGACGATGCAGTGCGTCGCGAACTTCTCGATCAGACGCACGCCCGTCGGCGCTGGACTCGGACGGTTTTCCGGGTACAGGCCGTACATCGGTTGGCCCTTCAGATTCTTGCGGACTTGGCGTTCCATGAGCGACAGCACCGTCAACGCCCACATCAGGACGATCAGTAAGCCCGCGATCCGTTTGGGGTTCTCCAGGAACATCGGCGTCACCGCCAACGGCCCCTTCAAATGATGGAAACGCTTCTCCACCTTGCTCTGTTCCCGGTACTTGGCCAACACCGTCGCGATCGGGTGTTTGCTTTTCGACAGGTTCGTCTTCAGCACGAACACGCCTTCCAATTCTTTCAGACGCTCCAGCGCCGCCGCGTCGATCGCCCAGGTCAAGGCAAACTTTCCGTCAGCCGCTGTCAACGTGTACGAGAACAGCTTGCCCTCGCTGTACTTGCTGCGGGCTTGTTCCAGCCGCCGCTGGATGGCCGCTTCGGTCTTCAGGCTGTACTTGCCGAGAATCTTTTCGACTTGTTCGAACTCGGCGCGGATCTTCGTCAGGTGGCGTTCACGCGTGGCCGCCTGCTGCTTGGCCTTGGCCGAACTGTGGACAAAGATCAGCCGATACTTCACGCCCACGTTGCGGCCCGCGAAAAGGCCGACGACCTTGTCCTTCACTTCGCACGCTCGGTATCGATCGCGTTCTTCGAGTGGTCGTTTGGCGTCGGCGTGCGAACAGTAATCCACCGGCTTGAGTTGGTCCTTCACTTCGCGGAAACGTGCTTGCAGCGGCTGCGTGAAGGCGCCGGCGCACAGGAACTCGCCGGCCGTCTGCTGCGCCGCGGCCAGGTTCTCGGGCGTGTCGAGTTTGGTGTCGCCCAGATAAAGGTAGCGGTGCCGCGGGAACATCTCCTTCAGGCAGAGCAGATTGGCCACATGCGTCCGCGCCTCCGCGGTGTTTCCCGCCAAGGGCAACAGGGCGACGGGCACCGCGCCATCGCCCAGCACGTCCAGGCCGAATTGCACCTGCTTGACGTCGTCGCGGCCGCTCTTGGTGCGGCCATAGGTCGGGTGCGGCACGCGGGGCACCTTCGTGGGCGACGGCCCCGTGCCCGGGTCGGCATCTGCGGTCGGCTGAGCGTCAGGGTACGCCCCGTACAACTCGGCGTTGGAGATGTCGTAATGAATCTGCTTGACCTTCAGTTGCCAGTGCTTGACGGCCGCCAGCGTAGCGGCGCTTTGCAACTCCGCGCCATGATCGGCAATGCGTTCGAGCGCCCGCCCGAGCCGGTCGTCGTTGAGTTGCTCGGCGGTCAGACCGTAATAGTCCGTGACTGCCGCCCCGGCCGCCCAGTCGCCGACGGCATACATAGCCTGAGGGTTCAACAAGCGATTGGTCACCAGTACCTCCACCAGCGTGCCCAGTGGCACGTCACCGTCCCAGGGCGCCACCTGGTCCACGATGTCCGCCAGCCCCCACTGCTGCAGCATGGCCCCGACCAGGGGCAGGGCCCCGACCACCTGCGTGTCCACTTGTGTGCGAGCGTCCATGCTCTGGCTCCTTGGCAAGCGAAGAACCTTGTTCGGCTTGCCAAGCATGCCAAATCCGCTCTATCTTGTCCTAATCAACCTCGAAACCGGGGTGCGGAACGTGAGGAGTTCAGCTACGGTATGCTAAGTCCTGCCGCTCGCCTAATGATGCTACAGTCTCGAAATGCCCTTAGTTTCGCCACGACCGGAGGGATCGCGCTCCTTGCGGTCGCGGCGAAGCGATGGACGGTAAGTGGACGCTTTCGCTATTGCTCCACGGCACTGACAGCCTGCTCCGCCTCAGCGCCAGCCTTGGGGGCAGGAATCTTTTCCGGTGCAGGGCACAATACATCCATCAAATTGATGCGTTTCCCCGCGGTCGGCCGGTAATTCGGCCGCAACTTAGGGATCACCTTGTCGGCGCGGGCAAAGAGGTCTTTGAAGCAATCGCGGCGGCAGACAGTGAGAATGTCCAGCGCCTCG
>CAZIFU010000092.1:0-1595 GCA_964539075.1 uncultured Verrucomicrobiota bacterium
GCGGGACTTCGACCACCAGCGGGCCGGCCTTCGTGTCCAGCCACACCCAGGCGTAAACGGTTTCCGTGTTCGCCGTGAGAACCAGCGACTTGGAATCCATCAGTGTGTCGAAGACGAGGACGGTCTGGTTGTCCGGCCCGAAAGCACGAGTGCCTTCGCGCATGGCCACCAGCGACGCGCCGGGCATGCCCGTGAGAAAGGCCTCCACCCCGCGCTGAAAATCGAGATTGTCATAGACCTTCTGGACGGTGGCGTCGTCCGGGAAGCCGTCGAAGAACTTGAGCGTGCCGAGGCGCGTCTCGACGGTGTCCGGCGTGGTGATGGACGGCGGGATGTCCGTCGTCATCTTCATCTTCGGCGCGGTCTGCGTCCCGGTGGTCGTGCAGCCCGCGCCGATGAGCGCCACTGCGCCAACGAGCGCGGCGGCGATGAGGTTTTGTGTGAGTGTGGTTTTCATGGTTGTGTCCTTTGTGTGCTTGATTGACTTGGCCATCTCACTTCGTCGGCGTGTACGGATCGGGCGTGCCCATCAGGATGAGCGGATTGTCTTTCGTGGTCGCATTGAACTCGGCCACCATTTTCAACATTGGAGTGCGCACCCAGGTGTCCGCGGTGGGTTTTTCTTCGCGCGGGTCGGTGTAGAGGTTGATGATGGAGGGAAACCCAAGCTTCACCGGCGGGTCGAACATGGTGTCCTGCCGGAAGAAGTGCAGCTTCCAATTGCGCCACTTCACGGCCGTCAGGCGATCCGCGCACCAGATGAGGAAACCCTCGCGGCCCGACTTCTCGGACTTGCCGAGGAAGAAATCAGACTGATCGATGCTGTCCATGGGCCGGTCGGTGGGCACCTTGGCGCCGGCGAACTTCGCCAGCGTCGCGAACATGTCCACGCCATGCACGATCTCGTTGCTCACGTGCCCGGCGGGAACCTTGCCCGGCCAGCGGACCAGGAACGGCACGCGAATGCCGCCCTCTAACGCCGTGAAATACTGGCCGCGCCACGGACCCGACCAGCCGTCCCAGGGTTTGACGAATTCCGCGCCGTTGTCGCTGGTGAAGATCACGATGGTATTGTCGGCGATGCCGAGTTTGCCCACGGCATCGAGCATCTGGCCTACGTTGGCGTCCATCTCGGCCAGCATGTCGGCCCAATCGCCGTTGCCGGTCCTGCCGGCGAAAGCGGGATTCGGCAGCGTGGGCAGGTGCGGCTGCGTGAGGGATGCGTACATGAAGAACGGCTTGCCCGCCTTGGCCTGCCGTTCCATGAAGGCAACCGAGCGCTTGGTGATTTCGGCATCGATGAGCCGGCGCTGCGAGACGTCGTAGTCCTTCACGGCAACGCTCTTCTCGCCTCTTTTACCCTCCATGATCCTTTCGAGCGGCACAATGTCCGGTGACCAGCCAGGCGAGGTTGACCACAAGGCCTCATCCGTGGTGCGCGGGATGCCATACCACTCGTCGAAGCCCTGATCGTTCGGCAGCCGGCCGTCATGGCTGCCGAGATGCCATTTGCCGTGCAACGCCGTCGCGTAACCCGCCTCCGACAGCGACTCCGCGATGGTGACTTCCCATTGCGTCAACCCTTCCGGCACGCC
>CAZIFU010000093.1:0-20719 GCA_964539075.1 uncultured Verrucomicrobiota bacterium
GGCGGATTTCAACTGCGCCAGCACCTCGCCGTTACCAGCGGCGATGTCGTTGGCTTCGCCGATGTCCTTGTCGAGGTCGAAGAGTTGTTCCTTGCCGTTGTCCATGCTGACCAGCTTCCACTTGCCTTCACGTACGGCCCAGGTCGCGCCGCCACCCGTGCGCCAGAAGAGGCGCTCGTGTGGTGCGCCGGATTTCTCACCGCTCAGATACGGGAGAATATTCACGCCCTCCAGCTTGTGCGAGGCGGGCACCTTCGCGCCCGTGAGCGCGGCGGCGGTGGCGAACACGTCGAGCGAGATGACGGGCTGCGGGTAGTCTTTTCCCTGCGGCAGTTTGCCCGGCCAGGAGATCAGGAACGGCACGCGGATGCCGCCGTCATAAACCTGGCCCTTGGCGCCGCGCAAGGGCGAGTTGTCGCTGTGCGTCACGCTCACGGGGCCGCCGTTGTCACTGAAGAAAAACACCAGCGTGTTCTCCTCCTGGCCGGTTTCGCGAAGCGCCTTCATTACTCCGCCCACCGCATCGTCGAGGCCGAGCACGAGGCCGGCGTAGCCGAGGCGTGTTTCATCCTGGATGTGTTTGGCGCGTTCGTGGAGCGCGTCGGTGATTTGCAACGGCGTATGCGGCGCGTTGAAGGCGAGGTAGAGAAACCACGGCCGTCCTGCCGAGGCGGGATGCCGCGTGATGTAGGCGCCGGCCTCGCGGCCGAGCACCTCGGTCATGTAGCCGTCGAGCGGCTCCGGTTTGCCGTTGCGGTCCATCGGGATGTTGTATTCCACGCCGCCTTTCGCGCCAGGGATGTAAATGTGTCCGCCGCCGAGCAGGCCGAAGTATTCGTCGAACCCCCGCTTGTTTGGATGAAACTGCGGGTGCGCGCCGAGGTGCCACTTGCCGACCGCGCCCGTGACGTAGCCTGCCGTCTTGAGCACCTGCGGCAGCGTCGTCTGCGAGAGCGGCAGGCCGGCCACCGTGCTTTCCGGCAGCCACGCGGGATTGTTTTCGTGTCCGAAGCGCTGCTGATAACGCCCGGTCATCAAGCCCGCGCGCGTGGGGCTGCAAAACGGATGGCTCACGTAGCCGCTGGTGCAGCGCAGGCTGCGTTTGGCGAGCGAATCGAGGTTGGGCGTGGGAATGTCCTTGCAGCCATTGAAGCCGACGTCGGCGTAGCCGAGATCGTCCGCGACGATGACGAGAATGTTCGGCCTGCGTTCAGCGGCGCTGGCCGGGGACAGGCCAGCCAGGACCAGCGTCATCGCCAACAGGGCAAACGAGCGGCGGGATAAAAATGGAGCGCGCATGATGGGCAGGAAGTTGCCAGCTTTGGCGGCGCGCCGTCAAGGAGCGGTATCACCCCGGCGGTTGAACGGGCGCTCATTTTGGCTTTTGCGTTCGGCGGTCATCCTCGCTAGACTTTTCCCACACTGAAAAAACGCTTTCAAATTATGAACCGATCCTGGCTGAAAAATGGGGGAACCCTTGCCGTCCTGCTCGTCCCGTCGCTCACCGGCTTCGCCTGGGATTACGCCGGGCACCGGCTGGTCAATGAGCTGGCCTTGCAATCACTGCCCGCCGGCTTTCCGGCGTTCGTGCGCACGCCCGTCGCGCGGGAGCGGATTGCCTTTCTGGCCGGCGAACCGGATCGCTGGCGCAACACGACCGAACTGCCGCTCAAACATTGCAACGGCCCGGACCATTTCTTCGACATCGAAGACCTGGCGGACTACCAGATGAAGCCCGAAGCGCTGACGCCGTTCCGCTACGAGTTCGTCGCGCAACTGGCCCGGGGCCGCGCCGCGCACCCTGAAAAATTTCCGGCGCTCGACCCGGTCAAGGACACCGACCATACCAAGGCCTTTTTCGGCTTTCTGCCGTGGACGATCAATGAATACTACGCCAAGCTCAAATCGGGCTTTTCCTACTTGAAGGCGCTCGAAGCGGGCGGCACGCCGGAGGAGGTCGAGAACGCGCGCCAGAACATCATCTACATCATGGGTGTGATGGGGCATTTCGTGGGTGACTCCACGCAACCGCTGCACACCACGCGGCATTACAATGGCTGGCTCGAGGAAAATAAAATGGGTTATTCCACCAAGCGGACGCTTCACGCGTGGATTGACGGCGGCTTTTTGCGCAAAGTCGGGCTGGAATCCGCCGCGTTGGCGCCGAAAATCCACCCGGCGCAGGCGGTCAACGGAGGCGCCCGGCCCGATGGCATCTTTCCCGAAGTGGTAAAATTCATTGTGGAGCAACACAAAAAGGTTGAGCCGCTTTATCAACTGGACCGGGACGGCAAACTCAGCGGCACGGGCGCCGACGCGATGGAAGGGAAAAAGTTTTTGAATGACCAGTTGGTGCTCGCCGGGCAGATGCTGGGCGACATCTGGTTGACCGCCTGGCAATCTGCGCCGGCGGACAATTACTTGAAAGCCGAACTCGCGAAACGGAAACTGGCCAGCGAAGCCGCGCCCGCCAAGCCGTGAGCCGGCTCTTGTGCAGGCTCGCCGACCGGGATTCGGAGTGCGGTGGAACTGCTCAACTGAACCAGGGAGCCGTTGCAATACTTCTGGCTCTCGGAGGGACGAGCTACGCGAGTCCCACTTTTTCACGTGCTTTTGTCATTACGGGGCTCGCGTAGCTCGTCCCTCCGAAGGTTTTGAGACAGTCTTGCCCCACCGGCCGCGCCCGGCTCATCGCCGGCTGAACATCGCGTTCTTCCCATCCCCGCCGCTGAGGACGTAGGCGACGAGGTCGAGGATTTCCTCCTGGTTGAGCATATTGAGCAAACCTTCAGGCATCGGTGAAACTTTTGATGGCTCCATGCTTTTCACCAGCTTGCGATCCACGCCCACCTGCTGGTTGGGATCGGTGGGGTCGGTGTTCACGCGCACCGTGTCGCCGTTGAGGTTGACGATGACGCCGGTGACGGTTTCGCCGTCCTCTTTCGTGATGACCATCGGCACGAACTGCTCGTTGATTTCCTTGCTCGGGTTGAGGATTTGATCGAGCAGGTCGCGCGGCGAGTAGCGGGCGCCCGCGGCGGTCAGATCAGGGCCGGTCATGCCACCTTCGTTGCCAAAGCGGTGGCAGGCAAAGCAGCCGGCCGCGCCAAACATCTTGCGGCCGTTCTCGAAGTTGCGGCCCTTCAAGCCGCGTTCGGCGACGGACGCGATGTCGTCGGTTTTCCATTCTTTCACCAGCGAGCGGCCGGCGAGCGCCTCGGCCATGGCTTCGAGCGGCGATTTCTTCACGGGCTTTTTCGCGAGCACGTCCTGCAACGCCGTTTTCTCAGCCGCGGTCATCGTCGCCTCGGCACCGGTGCGGATGAATTCAAGGAACTTCTCGAAGCTCGCGCCACCGCGGTAATTGGCCGCCTTCAGGAGCCAGTCGAAATAATCGGTGCGAAGTTGCGTCGTCCAGCCGGCCTTCAACATGCGCAGCGAGCGGGCGTATTCAATCTGCTCCTCCTGGGTGGGCGACTTCTGGATCAAGGCGACGGCCTTGGCAGCGACGGTCGGCGATTGGAGGTAAACCAGCGTCTCGCAGAGCACCCAGTTCAACTCAAACCTCGCGGCAGGGAACTGCGGGTCGAGCTTCGCGATGAGGCGCTCCACTGTGGCGTCGTCGGGCCGACCGAATCGGTTGAGGCAAATCTCGCCGGTGCGGACAAGCGTGACGCGCTGCTCGTCGGTGAGTTTTTTCCAATCGAGCTTCTCCAGCGCAGCGAGAATTTTCGTTTGCATCGCCTTGTCCACCGGCGGATCGGTCGGCTTGCGATGGAACGGGTCAATGCCCGTCACGCGCGTCAGAGCCAGCAACGCTTCAAGCTGCTTCGCGGCGTCCCTTTCGTTGAGCGCCTGGCCGGCCCAGGTCGCGGCGGGCTGATGTTCGATGGCCGTGCGCGCGGCCCAGCGGATGAATCGGTCGCTGTCGCCGAGATACGGCCACGCTGCCTTTACCGCCTGCGGGTCGGGCTTGCCGTGGAAGGCTTCGAGCTTGTGGCGCAGGTCGCGCTCTTTCTGGCCGGCGCGGTCGGGTTTGGCGGGCGCGGTGGATTCCTTGCCCGTGTAGGTCACACGATAGAGGCCCGACTGCACCTTGCGCCCGCCGATGGCGAAATACATCGCGCCGTCCCTGGGGTTGATGATGACGTCGGTCAACGGCAACGGCGCGCCGGAGAGAAATTCCTCCTTTGTGGCGGTGTAACTCGAACCCTGCGGTTTGAGGTGGACGGCATAGAGCCGGCCCCAGCTCCAATCCAGGCTGAACAGCGCTTCCTGATACTTGGCCGGAAATTTCGCGCCGTAGCCGAAGGTCATGCCGGTGGGCGATCCGGGGCCGATGTTGATCACGGGCGGGAGGTTGTCGGAATACCATTCGGGACGCTTGCCGGCGCCGTTGCGCCAGCCGAATTCGCTGCCGCTCACCGCGTGGCAGATGCGCGTGGGCCGATACCACGACGTGTTGAAGTCGTATTCCATGTCGGCGTCGTAAGTGAATAATTCGCCGTCGTGGTTCAGCGCGGCGTCGAAAATGTTGCGGTAGCCGGACGACACCACTTCCCAATCCTTGCCGTCGGGCGACACGCGGTAGATGATGCCGCCGGGCGCGAGCACGTCGCGCATGAAACCGCGGCCGTCGGGCATCCGCGGCAGCAAATGATCCTCGCCCCAAATCGTCGGCACGCGGGAGGAGTTGAATGCGGTGGGCGTGGTGCCGTCGCCGGTGATGAGATACAGCGCCTTGCCGTCGGGCGTGGGCAAAATGGCGTGGACGCCATGGTCGCCGCGCGCTTTCAGCGCGCGAACTTTCTCGACGGTGTCCAGCGTGTCATTGCCCTTCGACGACGAAACGCGGTAAAGGCCGCTGTCAATTTTGTTTTCGTAATCGTTCACGGCGACGTAGAGCGCGTTGAAGGCCCAGAGCAATCCGTTGGCGGCGCGGATTTCGGCGGGCACCTTCTCGATCTTCGCCGGGTCAAGCGGCTGGCCCGGCGGTGGCGGGGGGAAACGGTAGAGGCCGCCGTATTGGTCACTGACAATCATGCGACCCTTGGAGTCGAGACACAGGTTGACCCAGGAGCCTTGCGACTCGGCGGGCACGGAGTACAGCAGTTCGACTTTGAAATCCTTGACGACCTTGATTCGTTCGAGGGGCGTGGCCTTGTTCTCGCCGACGCTGGGGCCGGCGGGGTCGGAGCGTTTGGGTTTGGTGGCGTCCTTCTTCTTCGGCGCGTTGGCGGCCAGCGCGCCGACCGTTCCAATGACAAGCAGCGCGGCCGCCAGGCCGCGCATCGGGTGAAGTTTCAACATGGGTATTCTTTGTTCAGTGTTTGGTCCCAGCGCAGGTCAATTCCTCCCGGGCCACCAGGCGTCGAGTTTCGCGCGCAGGGTTGTCACCTTCGCCTTCTGGGTGTCGGCGAGATTCTTCTCCTCTAACTTGTCGCTGGCCAGATTGTAAAGCTCGACCTTGCCGTCCGGCTCGTTCTGCGGCGCGGGCACGATGAGTTTCCAATCGCCCTCGACCATCCAACGCCAGCGCAGACTCGCGGCGGGCTTGTCCAGGTCCATGGAATTGTGCGTGAAACATTCGCCGTGGATCGCGGGGCGGGCCTTGACGGCCTGGTCGTCGAGCAGATTGACGCCCTGCATGTCCTTCGTCGGCTTCTGGCCGAGCGCCGCGAGCAGCGTCGGCATGAAATCAATCGAGAGGGCGAGTTCCTCGGACATCCTTGGCTTCACCTTCGCGGGCCAGCGCACCATGATCGGCGTGCGCACGCCGCCATCGTATTGTGACTGCTTGGATTTCGGCGCGTAGCTGGGCTTGTCGAGGCTCTGTATCCAGCCGTTGTCGGAGAGGTAGAGGACGATGGTGTTTTCCGCGAGACCCTGCTGGTCAAGGTGGCCGAGCAGGTCGCCGACGGTTTCGTCGAACCACTCGACCATCGCCCAATAACTGGCGACGTGCCCGGAGGGAGTCTTGTCCTTGTATTTGTTCAAAATCCGTTCCGGCGGCGTGTGCGGGTCGTGCGGCATCATGGGCGCGTACCAGACGAAGAACGGCTTGTTCTCCTTTTTCGCCGTCGCGATAAAATCGTAGATCGGCTGCATCGTCTTGCGGCCGATGTCCAGTCCCTCGTCACCGTGGCGGCTGCCCCGGGTCATCCCGTGCGTGAAGCCGCCGTGACTGAAGTGACCCTGCCACCATTTGCCGGTCTGGAGCGTGAGGTAGCCTTGTTGCGTCAGCAGGCGAGGAATCGTCGGCACGGCCTCCATGTGTTTGTTCATCGCCTCGCGGCCGGCCTGGAACGCCGGCGACTTTTGCGCGTCGCGGATGCTCGTGCCCTTGGGCGCGGGCGGGTCGTTGCTGGTGATCTTGTGCTGGTGCGGATAAAGGCCGGTGATCATCGAAGCCAGGCTCGGACAACACAGGCTCGACGGCACGTAACCGCGCCGGAAAGTGAGGCTCTGCGACGCGAGCCGGTCAATGTTCGGCGTCCAGATGTGCGGATGGCCCATGAAGGAGTAGTCCGTCCAGGCCTGGTCGTCGGAGATGATCATCACGATGTTGGGCGGCGCGGCGGCAGCGGGAAAGGAAGCCAGGCCCAGGAGCGCAAGGGCGGCAGCCGCCGTGGCGCCGCCGCGGAGGGAGCGGAGGAATTTCGCCGTGCTGGATTGTGACATGTTCATGAATTTATTTCTTCGCTTTCGGCGCGGGGGCCAATTCCAGTTCGTAGCTGGTTTCCGGTTTGTCGCTGAGTTGGTCGAGCGTCGGCGAGTAATCGTTGACGCGGACCGTTTTGCCGTCGGGCAGAAACTGGAGGAGGCGCAGGAAACCGTTGCCGCCCTTTTCCTGGTTCTGGTAATCCACGACCATCTGGTGGACGACGTTTCCATGCGCGCCTTCACTCTTAAGCCGGCCGGTGACACACACGTGGCCGCTGATCACGAGCACGAAGCCGGCGTGTTGCGACACGAGCTTCTGCCAGAGGTCCTCGCCGTCGTTGAAGCCGGCGGCGGCGTTCGCCACGCCGAAGCCTTCGAGGCCGGCGCTCTTGCCGTTCTTGAGTTTGACGGCGCGGTTAAAGCGCGTGTTGTCGGGCCGCAGGTAGGCGTGCGTGACCAGGATCGCTGAGCGGTCGGGGTGCTGCCGAACGACGTCATTGGCCCAGCGGACCACGTCGTTGCGCGGACCGAACTCCAACGCGAGCACGAGCCATTGGCGGCCGCCCGCACTAAAGAGGTGATAGCTGTTCTCCGAGCGGTCCGGCTCCTGGTCGTAAACGCCGCCAAACGTCGGCATCTTCTTCATCGCGGCCGCCGGGAAAAATTCACTGAACGAGGTGTCGCGCGTTTTGGAGGTGCCGCCCAGGCCCAGATCGTGGTTGCCCGGCAGGAGGGCGCAGGGCACGACGCCGTCCAGGCGCGCGTGGGCCTTTTGGGCGACCTGCCATTGCCCGTTGGTGTTGTGCTGCGTGACGTCGCCGACGTGCAACACGTAGGTGATGCGGTAAGTCTTGGCGTTGTCGGCGATCCATTTCGTTTGCGCATCGTAAATCTCCGGGTAATGCCATGCGTAAAATTGCGTGTCGGGCAACACGGCCAGCGTGAAGCCGCCCGGCACCGGCGGCGGCGGTTCGGCTGAAACGGTGCCCAAGGCCACGGGCCAGGCCAGCGCGCCGATCAACAGCGCGCGGGCTATAGAATGTCGCCTTGGAATTTTCATGTTTTGGATTTCAATGCTGTCCGTGCCCGCAGGTTTCTCCCTCTCCCTTTCCGAAAGGGAGAGGGGCGGGGTGAGGGTTCGCTCCAACGGCAGAAAGTCGGCAACAGCGGAAACTCCCAACGAAGGCGGATTCCTGGAGCATGAGGTATTCATCAGCAGTTTTGCGCGCCGCATCTTATTTCACGCGCTGCAAGATGACCCCTTTCAAGTCCATCACTTGTGTTCGGGGCATGCTGAGGGCTTTCACCGTCAACCGCGCCGGACCTTTGGGCAACTGCACCCGCCCGGCTTTGAGCATCGCCCATTCCATGTTGGTGTAGGTCTTGCCTTCTTTTTCGGCCCGGTGCGGCAGCGGGATTCCTGTAACGGGCGCGCCCGGCACGGTGGCCTCGAGGTTCGCCGCGCCGATGCTCACGCGAATCTTCGACCCGCCGTCGGCTTGCGGGCAGAGGTAACGCAGTGTGACCTCGTAATTGCCGGCCTTGACGACGTCAATGTCGAACCAGATTTTCCCCTCGAGACTCTTCCAACTGGTGAGCCAGTCGTTGGCAAAACCCGGCCCGCAAAAAAACTGGAGGCCGCCCTCGAAATACGCCTGCGGCGTGTGCAACTCGACGGGGTCTTCCTCGTCGTAACCGACCGGAAGCGGGAAACGCGTGAAGCCGCGGCTGCTGACATCCTTCCACCACGCTTCGTACGTGGCGCTGAGTTGCTTGACGACTTCGGGCCTCTCGGCGGCGATGTCTTTGGCCTGGCCGGGATCGGCGATCATGTCGTAGAGCTGCCAGCCGTCGCCGCCGGCTTTGTTTTTCGCGGCTTTGCCGGGCTTGACGGCGCTGTCGTTGACGAGCCGGTATTGTTGCGTGCGCACGGCGCCGGGGAACGTTTGCGGCGTTTCGCCACGGACGTTGTAGGAAAAAAGCGCCCGCTCCGGCCAGTTGCCCGTCCGGCCTTCCAGCAGCGGCACGAGGCTCACCCCGTCAAGCTTCGGCCCCGGCGGCGGCTTGATTCCGCACAACTCCAGCAGCGTCGGATAAAGGTCAATGTGCGCGGCGATCTGTTTGACGAGTCGCGGCTCCTTGAGCTTCGCGGGCCACTGGATGAACAACGGCACGCGGCTGCCGCCCTCGTGCACGCTGCCTTTGCGGCCCTTCATGCCGGCGTTGTAGCGGTCGGTGTTCGCGCCGTTGTCGGTGGCGAAGAGCACGATGGTGTTCTCGCGCAGCTTGAGGCGGTCGAGCGCGGCGAGCAGACGGCCGACGTTGTCGTCCAGGCATTCGCACATGGCATAGACGCACGCGTTCATGTCCTCGAGGCCGGGCCTGCCCTTGAACCGGTCGAAATATTTGTCAGGAACCTGGAAGGGCGCGTGAGGCGCGTTGAAAGGCACGTAGCAGAAAAACGGTTGCGACTTGTTTTTCTCGATGAACTGGATGGCCGCGTCCGCCAGCACGTCGGTGATGTAACCTTTGGTCTTCACGAACTCCGCGCCGTGGAGCAGCTCGGTGTCGAAATAATTGTTCCAATGTCCGTTGTGGAAACCGAGGAACTCGTCGAAGCCCTGGCCTTGCGGCGTGTAGGGAAACTGTTCGCCGTTGTGCCACTTGCCGAAAATGCCCGTGGCGTAGCCCGCGCCCTTGAGCGCCTCGGCGATCGTGACTTCCTCGAGGCGCATCATTTCCTTGCTGTGCGTCACGCCCCACACGCCGCAACGCGGCCACCAGCGGCCGGTGAGCAGGCTTGAGCGCGTGGGCGCGCACAGCGGGCTGACGAAGAAGCGCTCGAACTGGACGCCCTCGCGCGCCAACTTGTCAATATTCGGCGTCTTCAGATACGGATTGCCATGAATGCTGAAATCACCGTAGCCCTGGTCGTCGGTGAGGATGAGCAGGATGTTAGGGTGGGAGTCAGCGGCGATCGCCGCGCAACAACCCAGCGCCAAAACACCGGCTGCGAAAAGCAAGCGACGCATGACGAACGATGATCTTTCCGCCGAGGCCGGCGGGCGGGGAGATGATTCGGTCTTGGTCATTCGTCATTCTTTCGTCATTCAGGATTCGTCATTCGGCCTTTGGTAATCACTTGGAGGCCGTGGCCCCGCTGCCCGCCGTCAGGTCGAAGCAGCGCACCTTGTCCTTCATGCGCAACAGCAATTTGCCCTCGGCGATGGTGGGTGAAGGGACCCATTGGGCGCGCACGTTGGCCTTGCCCAGTTCCACGCGCTCCGCACCCGCGGCCTTGAGCACCTGAAGGTTGTTGCCATTGTTGATCAGCACGAAAATCTTGCCATCGGCGAGCGCGGGCGAGGAGATCGTGGCCTGCACCGGCGCCTGCCACGCCAGCTTGCCCGTGGCAAGGTCCCAGCAATAATGCACATTGTCGTCCATGAGGAAGACGCGCCCTTCGTAAATGATCGGGCTGGACTGCGTGCGCACCGCGTCAATGGGATGGTTCCAAAGTTTCTGCGCGCCGGCGGCAGCGAGGCGATAGACCACCAGTCCGATGCTGGAACTTTTCGACTGCACCGCCAGGTTGTCGTCCACGATGGCCGGCGTGGAATCGCCGCCCGCGGGCACGGACCACGCAATCGCGCCCGTCGCCAGATCCACCGCGCTGAGATCGCGGCCATTGCAAATCACGAAGGTCTTGCCGCCGCTGCGCCAGAGGACCGGCGACCCGTTGCCACCCCCGACTTTTTGCTGCTCCCAGAGTTTCTTGCCGTTCGACGCGTCCCAGGCGGCGAGCCGGCCCGCGTTGGCGACCAGCGCGCCCTCTGCGACCAGCGGCGAAGCGCCCGGGGCTTTGGCCGGCAGCGGCGCCGACCAGAGTTGCTTGCCAGTCGCGGCGTCCATGCAATAGGCGCGCGTGCTGCCCAGGGCATAGACCTTGCCGTCCATCACCGCCGGCGTGCTCGAGCAGAAGCGGCCTTTGGGTTCGCCGGGCGCGCTCGTTTTCCAAAGCAGCTTGCCCGTGGCGAGGTCGAGGCAAATCACCGTGTCCTCGGCGACGCGTTTGGTCGGCGGCACCGCCTCGAGCACGGCCTGCTTGACGAAATCCGCAAACGTTTGCGACTCGACCCACTTTTTGAAGGCGGACTCGGTCGGGAACGGCTTGTCCACCATGGCCTGCAACGCGTCCAGATCGGCCAACGGAATGGCGAGCGGGCCTTTCTTGAAGCGGCTGCTGATGAAACCCTTGAAAAGCATCTTCTGCTTTCGCTCGAGGTTCTCTTCGATCCACTGGTCGGCGAATTCATCGAGCTTCTTGCCGCGCAACGTGGGCGGCAACGATTCGCGGGTCGCCTCCATCTTCGTCACCAGTTCCTTGCCCAGCCCGCCGGTGGACTGGTAGCCGAGCTGGCGCATCACCAGATCGTTGATGGTGCGCGTTTCGCTCGGCACGTCGGACTGCCAGACGACGGACAAATAAACCTTGCCGTTCGCCACGACCACGCTGCCGAGACCGCCGTCGTCGTTGCTGGGGATGTTTTCGCTGTCCCAAAGTTCCTGGAGGCCCGAAGAAGGGATGGCGTCCAGCAAGGGGACACTCTCCGGCAACACGCCGTTGCGTAACGGGCCGCGCCATTGGTTCCAGTCCGAAGCGGTGACGCCGGGGGCAAGCCACAACGCAGACGGCAGCAACAGGGCACAAAAAGTGGGCGGCAATTTCATCGCTAGTTCCGACGAGCATAGCGTGCTGGAGATTCAAGTCCAGCGGGGAGTGGAACCGCGAATGGACACCCATGCGGGTTTTGGACTGCGGCGGGAAGCGGCGCGCCACGCCGCTTTCGGACGCAGACCGCCGCACGAAAAGCGGTGTCGCCGCTTCGCTCTGCCACCGCAGTCCAAATTCACCCGTCAGAAGAATTCGCGCCAAATTCGTGTTGATTCGTGGTTGGCTACCGGATCTTCTGGTCCGGCAGTTCCTTTTTGATGCCCTCGTCGAGTGGCATTTTGTCCGTGGCGGGGGTGAGGCCGGTTTGTTTCGTGAGGCGGCCGAGTTCCTTTTGCAGGGCTTTCACCTGGCCGGCGTATTTCGGGTTGTCAATGAGGTTGTGATGCTCCTCGGGATCGAACTCGACGTTGTAGAGTTCGGCCTTGTGGCGGTCGGGGCCGCCGTCGCCGTGCGGGTAATGAATGTATTTCCAGGAATCCGTGCGCACGCCGCGGATGTTAGGCGTGTAAGGGAACTGTTTTTCGTAGTTGTAATGGTAGAACCACGACTTGCGCCATGAGGTATCGCCGCGCTGGACGAGTTTCACGAAGGATTGGCCGTGAATGTTTTTCAACGGCGGCGCGCCGCACAGTTCCAATATGCTGGGCGCGACGTCCACGGTGAGGACTTGTCGTTCGATGGCCTTGGGCTTGTCCACCGGCACGAGGCCGGGGTAGCGGAAAACCATCGGGATGCGGATGCTCGCCTCGTGCATGGTGCGCTTGTCCACCATGCCATGCTCGCCGTTGAGGAGGCCATTGTCGCCCATGAATACGATCAGCGTGTGATCGAGTTCGCCGCGGCGCCTGAGTTCGGCCACGAGTTTGCCGACGCTGTCATCCACGGAGAGAATGGTGCCCCAGTAAGCGCGGGTCATATTGGCGAAATCCTTGACGGCTTCCGGGCTGTCATCGGGAAACTTTTTGCGCCACTCGAAGAGCGGACCGTAGATGCCGTGCCAGGTGTAGAGGCGTTCCTTCATCCACGCCGGCTTGTCGTCGAGGCGGAACGCGGATTCCGGGTAGGGAATCCAGACCTTGTCGAACGTGTTCGAGTATTTCGGCTCGGGGAAATAGAAGCTGTGCGGCGCCTTATGGCCGATCATCAGCAGCCAGGGCTTGTCGCTGTGCGGGCGGTTGAGCCATTCCAGCGCCAGGTCCGTAACGATGTGGGTGTAGTAGCCCTTGGGCGTCACGTGGCGGAGACCGTTGATGTTCCATTCGGTGTCGAAATACTGGGCCTGCCCCTTGTGCGTGACAAACCAGTTGAAGCCGGGACGCGGCTCGTCGTTGTTTTCGCCCATGTGCCATTTGCCAAAATACGCGGTGTCGTAACCGGCCGACTGGAGCACGCGCGGAAAGCTGGCGAGGTTGGTCGGATACTCGGTGAAATTGTTCAAAACGCCGTGCGCGTGCGCGTAGAGTCCGCTGATGATGGACGCCCGGCTCGGCGAACAAAGCGACGTGGTGCAGAACATTTTCCTGAAGTTCACGCCCTCGCGCGCGAGTTGGTCAATGTTGGGCGTCTTCACGTAAGGGTTGCCCGTGTAGCCGCACGCATCCCAGCGGAGGTCGTCACAGAGGATGAAGAGGACGTTGGGGCGCGAGGCGGCCGCCGCCTGGAGGGCACTGTTGGAAGAGAGAAACAACGCGGCCGCCAGCGCGGGCACGAGCTTCAAAGGATGTTGCATGACGGGAGTGTTTACGGTTTGGGCCTCGATTTCAAGTGCCCGGTACACGCTGAAGGTGAGGCCTTGGGCCGTCGGCCTCGCAAACTCCGCCGCACCGGTCTCCGGCCTCATCGAACACGGATTCAACTTCGCGGCCGTCTTCCACGTTGGGGGAATATTCTTTACGTGCATCTCCGATTATGCTAGGAACGCCGACTCTTGATGAGAGCACTTCACCTTGTTTTGCTGTTCGTGTGCATCGCTGGCGTCGTTGCGCACGCGGCATCTCCCCCAAGCATTGCGCGCGACTGGGACGAGCAGATTCTCGCCGCCATCCGCATTGACACACCTCATCCGCCGGCGCAGGCGCGCAATCTCTTCAGTCTCTCGGTCTGCATGTATGATGCCTGGGCCGCGTACGACAACGTGGCCGTCGGTTATGTCTATCACAGCAAACACACCGCCGCCGATGCAGCCGCTGCCCGGCGCGAGGCCATCAGTTACGCGGCCTATCGCATGCTCAAGGAACGCTACGTGTATTCCAAAAGCGCCAGCAACACTCTCGCCGCGCTTGATGCCCACCTGTCTGCGCTGGGCTACAACACAAACAATTTCTCCACCGACACCTCCACCCCGGCAGGCGTGGGCAATTCCGTGTATGCCGCCGTCTCGGCGTGGTTCCTCAACGACGGCGCGCGTCAAACGAACGGGACACCCTCCGCTCCTTACCCAGACTATCCCGCCGGCCAGGGCGGCTACGTTTACACCAACCAGCCGCTTGTCACCGGCCTCGAGGGCATTGCCGTGACGAACATCAACCATTGGCAGCGACTGGCCATCGCCAATGCCGTGGACCAAAATGGTTTTCCCCAGGGTCCCATTCAAAACTACCTGGGCGCCCAGTGGCTCGGCGTGCGGCCTTTCGCGCTGGCGCGCGCCGATTCGACTCGGCCGTGGATTGATCTCGGGGGACCGCCCCCGCATCTTGGCGGCGTGGGGGATGCTGAATTCCGCAGCAATGTCGTGGACGTCATCCGCCGCAGCAGCGAATTGACCCCGGAAGACGGCGCGACAATTGACATTTCCCCCGGCGCATTTGGCAACAACACCCTCGGCGCTAATGGCGGCACTGGCCACACCAACAATCCCGCGACCGGTCTTCCCTACCCGGCCAACGTGGTCAAACGCGGCGACTTCGCGCGCGTGCTGGCGGAATTCTGGGCCGACGGTCCCAGCTCCGAAACCCCGCCGGGTCATTGGAACGTGCTCGCCAACAACGTGAGCGACAGCCCCGGCTTCGTCAAAAGCATCGGTGGCACCGGGCCGGTGCTGGATGATCTCGAATGGGACGTGAAGGTGTATTTCGCCTTGAACGCGGCGGTTCATGATGCCGGCTGCGCCGCCTGGTCGCTCAAGCGCTACTATGATGGCTGGCGTCCCATCAGCGTCATCCGTTACATGGGCCAGCTTGGCCAGTCCAGCAATCCGTCAGGTCCTTCGTACCACTCCAACGGCCTGCCGCTCATCTCGAACCTCATCGAAGTGGTCACCTCGGCCACGATCGCGTCGGGGCATCACGCCGGACTAACCGCCGGCAAGATCGCCATTTTCACCTGGCCGGGCCAGCCCGCGGATCCCACCAATCACTACAGCGGCGTCAAATGGATCCACGCGGACTTCTGGCTCCCGTATCAAAAAGCGAACTTTGTGACGCCGGCCTTTCCCGGCTTGATCTCGGGCCACAGCACCTTCAGCCGTTCCGCCGCCGAAGTCCTCACGGCGATCACCGGTTCGCCGTTTTTCCCCGGAGGCATGGGCACCTACACCTCCGTCTCGAACGTTTCCCTCGCCTTTGAAAAAGGCCCCAGCCAGACCGTCCAGTTGCAGTGGGGCACGTATTTCGACGCGGCCGATCAGGCCGGCCTCTCGCGCATTTGGGGCGGCATTCATCCACCGGTGGATGATTTCGCCGGCCGCCGGACCGGCGCGCAGTGCGGACTAGGTGCTTGGGCTCTCGCCCGCCAGTATTTCGACGGCTCGGTGACCAATACTCCGATCACGTTGGACATCCGCGCCCTGAATCCCAACCTGTGCGAACTGCGGTGCGACACGCTCCGTGGATTTTTCTACAAGCTGCAATCCACTCCCGACCTCAGCCAGCCCTTCGCCGATGAACCCGGAGGGTTTGTCCAGGCTCTAGATTCATCCATGGTCTTCACCAACAGTTTTGCCGGGCCTCAAAAAAAATTCTTTCGGGCCATCAACGCCCTGGCGCCGTGAGACGGCGGCGGGGTGAAAGCGAAAAGTTTCCAGAAGTTATACCATTTCTCAGTAGAAGCGGTTTCATAAGGCCAACCTCGGTGGGGCGAGACTCTGTCGAGCCAATTCAATCCGCACCCGACACGGCTCGACGGAGTCTCGCCCCACCTTATTGAGACCTGAGCCGGTAGAAACGTTTCGAGAAATTGCGCGCGTCCGGGTCGGTGAAGATGAGGCTGACACCGATGGCGGCGTTGGTGGCAATATCGCTCCAATGCTCCAAATCTGTGGAGGCTTGAACAATGTAAGTGCGGGTTTCCACTCCGGTAATCCGGAAAGTTACACTCCCATCGGCCAGGCGATTGATGCTGTCCATGCTGTCCGGCCCGTCAAACGAAACCCAGCGATAGAACCGATGCTGGTAGTTGGCCGCATCCGCGTCCAGCACGTCCAGGAAATTGTTCGTGGCGACGTTGGTGGAAAGGTTCGACCAGTTGGTCAAATCAACGCTCGCCTGAAACACATATCGCCGGCCGGACGTGGCCGGCAGGAAGACCTGTGTGCCACCCTCCGGCAGCGGATTCACGGGAAGCAGGAAGATGCCGCCGACGTTTGAATCCAACGGCGTCACGGCCGTGGCGTCGGCCTTCGCCAAAATCACGTTGCTGGCTGGCAACGGTTCATTGAGAAAATATTCCGTGGGCGACAAGGTGAAAGGCAGGCTGGCCACCGTCACGTTGTTCGCGGGCATCGCCGCGTTGTTGAGCGAGTAAATCAACACCCGCTCGACACCCGGGGCCACCTGCCGGGACCGGATGACGTGGCTGGTGAGTTGCGCCCCGCGCACCGCGGCCAGTGCTGAGACTGTGCCGGCATGGAACCCCACGTCAAACTGCGCCGCCACCGCGCTGCCGCCCTGCCGCAGACTGACCGGCACCGAAACCGTCGCACCCGGATACCCCGGCACGGTGCCGACGCTCAAGGAAGTTTCAGCAACGCCCGCCTCAGCCACGAAGAATGACGCGAGGACGGCCGCCGGCCAGAGTCTGTTCAAGTTTCCGGACATACTCGTTCTTCTTATTCAGGGAATCACATTCTTGCCCACCAACCCATAATGCGGCGCGGCGGCTAGCAGATGTCGGTCGTTGCTGTAAATCTCCGCGAAACCTTGCTCTTGGGCGCAGGCGAGATGCAGCGCGTCCCCAGAACGAATGAACACGCTGCCAGACAAACTCTCCACGACGGCGCAAGCCTTGTGAACCAAGTCCGCCGTCATCAGGAAAAACGTCCACAGTCCCTGAACTTCATCCTGCCGAAATCGGCTCCACACCCGCTGCGCGTCCGATGGCGCGAGATTCCCCTCTCGCACCTGCCGGTGAATACCCGCCCAAAACTCCAGTCGGCCATGCAGCGACGAAGCGCGGCCCGGATGTGATTGCACCAGTTGCAACACCTCCGGCGTACCCCGCTCGTTCACGTAGCATTTCACGATATAAGTGGAGTCCAGGTAAATCACCTTCCGTCCCGATCTTCACTGATGAAGCTGCTGGTTTCCACCGCCACCTTGGGCATCGTCGAGAGGTCGCGCACCGGGAATGGCTTGCCCGGCAAGTCCACCCCGCGCACCGCGCTCAACATGGCCAACTGCCGTCCCTGCTCAATGATGACGATGGGCTCCGCCGCGGCAGCGCGGACGTAATCGTTCGTTCGCTCGTGTAACTCCTCAATGCTGATGGTTTTCATGCACACAAACTAGACGATGCGTCCGTGGCCAGTCAACAAATGACGACAACCGCCTTGAGCGCAAACCGAGACTCGCGGTGTGGAGCGCCGTTGGCCGTCTGCCAAGACCTTGACGGCGCTGCCGCCCTGCCGCAGCGTGACCGGCACCGTAACCGTGGCGCCGGGATAGCCCGGCACGTTGCCAACGATCAATGAAGTTTGTGCAAAACCGGCCTCCGTCGCGAAAACCGCCACGAGTCCGGCGAATCCAGTAAGGCTTACTTTGAGGTTCATAAATCTCCTGCCGCCGGCTTCGCTCTCCCGCTCCCGCTCCCGTGTTTGACATCACCGTTCTTTGCACCTACGCTCCCGCCATGAACGCAGCCGTCGTAAACGCCAGAGAGGAATGGACCGAGGCAGAACTGGAGGCCCTTCCGGAGGACGGATATACCCACGAAGTCGTCAATGGCGAACTGGTTATGAGCCCAAAAAACAATTGGTATCATGGAAGAATCTGCACCCGGTTGGTCACTGCCATCTGCAATTTCGTCCGGGAGCACCGTCTTGGCGCTGTGCTCGACTCCAGCACCGGCTTCTGGATGTTCAATCGCAACTGCCGCGCCCCGGATGTGTCCTTCGTTCCCCGGACCCGGTTGGAGAGTCTGGGGTTCAAGCCTTCCGAGCGGCGCTTCTTTCCCGGCGCGCCGGACCTGGCTGTCGAAATCCTCTCCCCCAACAACACCCGCGCCGAAATGGACGAGCGGCTCAAAGACTTCTTCGCCAGCGGCACTCAAATCGCCTGGCTCATCGATCCCGAAAACCAATCCGTTGAAGTCTGTCACTCCCCGACGCAACGCAAGTTGGTCGGCTCGGGCGCCCTCCTGGAAGGCGAACACCTGCTGCCGGGCTTCCAGTTCCCCATCGCCAATCTGTTCAAGGATTGGGAGTGGGAGTAACCGGAGCGCTGACCGCTCCTCCACTTCTTGGAAGAGAAGGCGTATCGCATCCGCCGTAATACCGAATTTCAAACACAATCGGTATAAGAAGGCTCTGATCTTGTTCCGCACTCCGCGTTCCGCATTCCGCATGGAAGTGAGCCTCGTGACCTCAGCTGCTACGATTTTTCGTACATGTTCCAAGCTTTTTTTGGTGAAGTTCATTAAAGTTCAGCGCGCCCAGGCGCTAACGAGGCTGATGGTGCCGTCCGGAATCACGACGGGCACGGTGATTTGAGAGGGATGGTTGGTCATGGTAATCTCGGCACGGCTGGGCGCGGTTCGTGAGGCTGCAAAAGTTGAGGCTTGATCCTGGCCTTAAGCAGCGCCATCGTATGCTCATGGGTAAAGTAATTGTCACCCTGAAGTTGACCAACCTGAGCGACGTCCATTTGCAACGGCACGGCTTCCGCAAAGCCAGACCGCGCCAGTTCGCCGTCCCGGCGTTGGTGGATACGGGGGCGACGCGGCTTTACCTCAAGGCGAGCGTCATCAAGAAGCTGGGGCTTCTGGAACTGGACGTGGTGACTTCGCAGACCACCAACGGCACCTGCCTGCGCCGGCGTTACGATGCCGTACGCCTCGAACTCATGGGCCGCTACGGCGATTTTCAAGTCATTGAAGTTCCGGAAAACGTGCCCAACCTTTTGGGGCAAATCCCGCTCGAAGACCTGGATCTGGTGGTGGACTCCAAGTGTCGCAAACTCATCGGCAACCCCGAACACGGCGGGGAACAGATGAGCGAGGAATACTGACCGCTTTCCACTGGCGAGCGGTCGTTTTGTTGGTCGTGCGTTCTTCATCGGCAAGTTCCTCTTTACCGCGTCCAGGCGTTGACGGTTACCACCACATTCACCGGCACCACGACGTTGACCGTCGCCATGGCCGGATTCGCGGCTTGATTGTCAATCGTGGCGGGAAAGGTCACGGGATCGCCGCTCTCGGGCGTGAGCACGACGTTGATGGGGACCACGCCGTTGAAGTTGCGGGCTTGCACTTTGATGGTTTGGTTGGTTGGTGATCCAAAAGGCAGGGTCACGAGCACCGGGCCACCCGTACCTTCGGGGACCAAAGTTCCCGCCGCCTCGACGATGTCCAAACGCGGAATGGGATTGGGAAACACGGTCATGAACGCGCCAACGCGCGCACTCGGAAGCGCGCCCAGTTGCAATGCCCGACGGTCAGTGCAGTCAATGCGGATGCGTCCGTCACCGCCGTACACACTACAACCCATCTCGGAAACCCCTCGGGCTCGCAAGATTCCATTACCAGCTACTAAAGGGGCAATAAGCCGAATTGCGCCGCCACTGCCGTTCTGAACACTATTGCACCCCCCCCCAGAAGCATAGATTTTCCCTGCGTTCGTAATTTCGATCCTTGTATTGGATGCGACCAAGATAGCCCCGCCTCCACCGTCCCCGCCTCTTCCAGGTGCGCCCGAAGAGCCGCCACCTCCTGATCCTCCGACAAGCGGGACCAACAGAGGACTCCCATAGATCGCTCCTTTGTTTGTGGAATTACCTGAACTGGCAATTGACCCATACGAGCCAGAGCCAGCGCCGCTAACAGCATCTGCATAAACGCCGCCTTTTCCTCCCCCTGGACCATAGCCAGCGCCAGGCGGAATGGGACCGGCATTGTCGCCGGGCACGCCGCCGTCAAATCCGCCTGGCCCGCCCGCGCCGCCAATGGGCGGGCTGGTGGAACCGGGCTTGCCGGACACATCAATCGTGCCGTTGATGGCCACATCGCCAGTCGCCAGCAGATAGACCGACGTGTTCAATGGATTGCGGTTGAAGCTCAGCGTGGCGTTCGCAGCCACGGAGATGGTCGTACAGTTGAAGATGCCGTTGGTGGGCAGGTCCAAAGTCGTGTTGCTCGTGATGTTTATCGGTCCGTAGGAACCGTCGCTCCCCGAAGAAAAATTCTGGGCCAGCGAATGGCTTGCCACGGCGCTGACTGCCAGCAAACTCAGCGCGGTCATTTTGGTTGTCTTGGTCATTTGTGTTTTCATTTGTGTTCCTTTCATTAAAAGGTTTAAGGGCCGTTGATTTTAACTTTCACCGGTGGCTGCGCCACGGTCAGGTTGGTGCCGGAGCCTCCGCTAACAGCAGGCAGTGCCAAACTCACGGGCGGTTGAGCAATCGTCACATTCGGCGCGAACGGTCCGCCTTCCACTAAATAAAACAATGCGAGAGCCAGCGGCGGCTGAGCGATGACGATGTTGGCAGCCGAAGGTCCCGTTTCCAGAAAATGCGGCACGACGAGACCGATGGGCGGCTGAGCGATGGTTACTCCCGTGACAAATCCTCCCACCCCGCCAAAACCAGACAACTCCATGCCCACAGGCGGGTCGGATGACACGAACAATTTAGGCCGGGAGTTCGGGTCCAGCGGATTGCTTCCGGCGGTGATCTCCGTTTCATCATTCCACCCGTCGCCGTCCGTGTCCGCCCGGAGCGGATTCGTGCCAAAGTTTTGCTCTTGAAGATTGCTAAGACTGTCCATGTCCGGATCGCGGTCGCGATCGAGAATCATGTCGCCCAGACTGTCGTGCAGCACCGGATCATAGCCGTAGCGCACCTTCCACGCCGCGCGCAGACCGTCGCCGTTGAGGTCGCGGTTGCCGTCCAGAAT
>CAZIFU010000094.1:0-5948 GCA_964539075.1 uncultured Verrucomicrobiota bacterium
GGGAAAGTCGGCGAGGAAATAGAGCTCTTGTCCGTCGGGTGAAAACGCCATGTCCGCTGACTCGGCTCGAACGCGATTGGGGAACAAGAGCAGCTCGCGCGGCGCGCCCCATTTCCCGTCGGCAAACTTGATCTGGTGCAACGTGTCAATGCCCTCAATCAACCGGGTGAAGTAAAACTCGCGACCATCGGGCGAGAAGACGCCATTGAGTTCCACCGCCGGGGTGCAGACGAGGCCGGGCCCGAACCGCTCCGGCGTTAGGCCGGGCACCGGTTGGCCGAGGTAGGGAAGCTCAGGAAGCGCCGCGGCCTTCGCGGGCTTCGACCCGGCGGTCGATGCGCTCCAGCCGATGGGACGTCCGGCGTTTTGTTTTTCGAGCCAGCTCTGGAGTGGGGCGAAGTATTCGATCATCGCGCGGGTGCTAAGGTCTTCGCCGGTGGCTTCGCGCAGAATTTTGCGCCAGTCGTCGGTTGCCCCCTGCACCATGATTTTGCGGATGAAATTGCCAACCTCCTTGTTGCCTGCGTAGTTGCAGCTCTGCGGCGGCTGTTTGAGGATCTTGCGCGCGATGTAGTCGTGGAGCTGGTATTTGAAGACCTGAGCGAACGCGTAGTTGAAGTAGTAGGCCGGGGCGTCGTTGATGTGAGTCTTGGTGGCGGCGTCGCAAAACTCCTCGCCTCGCTCGCCGGGCGCTTCGACGCCTTGGAACTCACGGACGTATTTCCACCAGCGGGCGTTCCACTCGGAGGCAGGGAGATTCTTCGCGTAGATATCCGCCTCCCAGTGGGCCATGACGCCGGCCGACCAAAAGATAAACGGAGGACCGCCGCCAGCGAGCGCGTCATTGAGGAGGAAGGCGGTTTCGTCGGCTTTGAAATCAGCAGGGAGAACACCGACTGACTTGAGGTAGGGCACTTGCGCCGAGGCAAGACCGGTGAGTTCCCCGAAGCCCTCGTGGAAGCCGGTGTTCGCCCCGTCGCGCAGCAGCGGCGGCACCTCTGGGCGCGTGTAGTTCATGAAATAGTAAACGTGACCAAGCTCATGGTGCGTCGTGGTGAACCAATAGGGATTGGGTTCGATGCTCATGAGCGAGCGAATATCGGAGTCGAGATCGAGGTGCCAGGCGGAGGCGTGGGTGTTCTTCTTGCGCTTCTCCCCGGCGGGCACGGGGTAGAGATCGGACTTAGGCCAGAAGCTCACGGGCATCTTGTCGAAGCCCATGCTGGTGTAGAAATTCTCCGCGGTCCGCACGATCCACTCCGGCGTGCGGTCCTTCAGGAAGGGGGTGAGATCAGCGCCCTCGGCAAGACCGGCCCACTCTTGCGACCAGCGGTTGTTGATCCAGTGGGCGGGGATGAGTCCGGGGACGGGTTGTTTGAATTTCGCGGCGAGCTTGTATTTCGTCCACGTGTGGAGCTGCGCGTAGAGCGGCTGGAGGACGCGCATGAAGTCGTCGTTCAGCTTCAACATCTCTTCGGTCGTCATGCCGTAGCGCGCCACCTGGAGGGAGAAGTAGTCGGGGTGCCCCATCTCCCGCGCGACGCCGTTGCGCAGATCGCGCAATTTCACGAGGCCGTCCTTCAGCGCCTTGCCTGATTCCTTCGATGCTTCCCAGACCGCGCGGCGTTCGGCGAGGTCAGTGGAGCTATTGAGGAGGTTGTCAATCTCGTTGGCGGTGATCGTTTTTTCACGGAGCTTGAACTCAAAGCTGTTGAGCGTGGAGTTCTGCGCCGTCTCGGCCTCGATGCGGGCGGCGGTGAGCTTCGGGTTCGTCATGGGCGACTCCGCGGCGATGAGAAGCAGGCGCTCAAGCTGGCGGATGGTGAGGTCGTTGAGATCGCGGCGCACGAGCAGGAGCGCTCTCGTTTCGGTGATGAGAGCGGGATTCCCGACGAAGGCGGCCGTCGCCTTCGAGGCCGTCGCGGAGGAGGCATCATGCGCGGGCGTGACGTCGGTGGCGGCTTTCCACATGGCCTCGTTCTGCACATAGGAGAGCGCCTGATAGGAGGCGTTGACGAGCGAGAGGAAGCGATCCGCGCGCTGCTGCGCGGGGCTGATCTGCGCGGTGTGGGCGATGGTCGAAGCAGCGATCATGAGCGCAACGGTTGCGGCGCAGGTGCTGATGAATGGATTTGCAAGTTTCATGGCTGTGATTTAGTTCCGCGCTTTCGTATGGGTGTGCAGCCGAGACGAGCTTCCTCCGAGCGGGAGCATCGTGTAGGCGTGTCCGGTCGGTTCCACGTTCATGGATTCCAGGTTTTGAAGGGTTAGTTGCAAGGGACCAAATCGAGGACGACCGGTTTGAATGTCTGAAGTTGCGGGCGCCCCTTGGCGGCGTTTAATTCATCGAACGCCACCTGCTGCAGCGCCGCTGCCAGTTCGGGCTTGAATCCAAGTTCACATGCCGCGCGTTCCTTTTTGCCGAGCGAGCGAGGATCGAGTCCTGTAAGGTCTCCGAAAATCATCAGCGCCTCCAGATAGTAACCGAACGCGCTCGCGTGATTGTGATCGTAGGCCCACAAATCAACCTGATTGGCTGAAATGCCGTCATAGGGATTTTTATCCGCCACGCCAGTGTTGAAAGCACGGTTCCAAGCCTCACCCACTGGTATGACGCCGCGGATGGCAGGTGCGCCTGCCGCGGCAGCTAGGTCGTAGCCTGCCCGGATATCGAGCGCCATTCTCTCGATGGGCGTTCCCGACCAACGGCCAGAATTCGTGTAAACTTGGTCCGCGCGAGACCATGTGGCCACGAGGCGGATGTCCACGTTGGGATTCTTGCTCCGCAGTCGGTCGGCCAGTTTTTTCGCTGAGTCAACCAGAAGTCCCGGGTCACCGGGCTTCTTTGGGTCGAGCAAGCTCTGCCCCTGCATTACGGCGTAGTCCCAGCGCTGGCTGAGCACGGCTACGGCTGCTTCGTTCGTGAGATGAAAGTCGAGGTTTGCGCGGGGCTTTGTCTCCAGGCTGACGCTGAAATTAGTTCGCGCTTGTTTGGTGAACATCTTGAACAGCGCGGGCACTCCGCCAATGCCATCTCCATTCAAATCGTTGACGGTTTCTGCCCGGTAGAATCGCACCGGCGAACTGTCACCATAGGTAAAACTGTTGCCAATAAACACGATACTCCTGGCGTTCTGGCCCTTCGGTGACGAGGGAGTCTCTTGCGCCCAAAGGGCCTCGCCCGGAGCCTTCACTGTCGGCGCGAACTTTGGCAGCCGTCGTGCGTGCGTGCGGGATTCGAAGTCGGCGGCAAGTGCCAGCTGGCGCGCATCGGTCCATGCCTTGCCGGTGAACGATAGCCCCACCGGAAGGCCCGCAACTTCGCCGGCGGGCACGGAGACACTCGGGTAACCGGTGATGGCCGCCGGAGTTGAACTGCCTCCGGTGGGAGTGTCGCCATTCACCCAGTCCATGATCCAGGCAGGTCCGGCACTAATGGTCACGATCGTGTCGAGTTGGTGCTTCTCCATCAGCGCGTCAATCCCCTCTGCCCCCATGCGCCGCAGGCAAGTGGCGCGAGCCTCGAGATAGGCTTTCTCCGTCAACGGCCCCTTGGCCTGGGCCTTCACGAACAAAGCCTGCCCGAAGGCGGACAACTCTTCTCCCCGGTGAGTTTCATTGAAGGCAATCAGATCGGAGAGCGTCTTCGCCTTGGTCGAACCGCCCAACGTTGCGAGATAGGCGTTCAGACCGGCCTTGAACTCGTAGAGCAGCACCTCGAGTTCCGCATCAGAGACTTCGCCGATCGCCGGCATGGTGCCCAGGTCGATCACCTTGGCGCCCGCGGCCCGGATGGTTCCTAGGGCAGCTTCCAAAATCCGATCGACCTTCGAAGACATGCCAAAGGGGCCGCGCAGCACTCCCACTCGCGCGCCCCGCAGCGCCGGTTGATCGAGGTGGGCTGCGAAATCCGTGGGCAATCCGTCGGGCCGCTTCGCCGTCGCCGGGTCCGCCTCGTCGCTTCCGACAAGGACGGTCAGCAAAGTCGCCACGTCGCGCACGGTCCGTGCCATGGGGCCGGCTGTATCCTGCGAAACGGAGATGGGTATCACGCCGGAGCGACTCACCAGTCCCACGGTCGGCTTCATGCCGACGATGCCGTTGGCCGATGCAGGGGAAATGATGGATCCGTCGGTCTCGGTCCCAATGGCAACCACACAGAGATTTGCCGCGACCGCCACTGCCGAGCCGGAGCTGGAACCGGAAGGGCTCCGATCAAGCGCATAAGGATTTCGTGTCTGACCCCCTCGCCCACTCCATCCGCTGAGGGAATGATCATCGCGAAAATTCGCCCACTCGGAGAGGTTGGCCTTGCCAAGAATCACCGCCCCAGCATCGCGCAGGCGCTTGACGATCGCCGCATCGCGCGGCGGTCGCGAGCCAACGAGCGCAAGGGAGCCCGCGGTCGTCTGCATCCGGTCGGCGGTGGCGATGTTGTCCTTGATCAGCACCGGAATCCCGTGCAGCGGTCCGCGCACGTGCCCGGCGGCGCGTTCGGCATCCAGGGCGGCGGCGATCGCCAGTGCTTCGGGATTGATCTCAATCACCGCGCGCAGCGTGGGGCCCGAGCGATCGATACTCTCGATGCGGGCGAGGAACGCCGCCGCGAGCGCATGTGCGGTCAAACCGCCGGATTCCATCCGCCCACGCAGTTGCTCAATCGTCGCTTCCTCGAACGGAAACGGATCTGGCGTGGCCGCGATGTCCGCAGCAAAGGCGAGGGGCGCGACGGCGAGTGCGAGTGCGAAGATTGCCCACGCGAGCGGTAGTTGAGGAAAATGGTTTTTCATGTGGCCGGATGTTGGTGATCGAGGGTCATGGCTGCTTCGTTGCCGGTTGTTCTTTCCCTGGCGCGGCGGAAGTCGGCCGCGCATCGGCTGCAATCTTCGCGAGGGCGGCTTGCGCCTCATTCATGGCCTGCGCGATTTTCTTCGCCTCGGTTTCCAGCGAGGCTTTGTTTCGCCGCATTTCCGGTGAGTCCAGGCGTTGCTGACATCGGGCGAGCGTCTGGATGGCGCGTTGCCACAGCTCCGCCTGCCGCGTGGGTGAAATCCCAGCTAGGGCCGCCTGGGTAGTGAAGCCTTTGGCTTGGGACTGAAGTGCATAGATCAACTCCAACTGGGCCGGCCCGTTCGCGGGGTCGCGCGCCACGAGATCTTCCGCGTGGCGGACTGCATTCTCCAGGCTTTGCGCCCCCAGTTCGGTCTGTCCGAGGCCCAGTTGCGCCGCCCCGATGGACCGCAGGAGTTGGCTCTGGTCGCGCGCCGCCCGCGCGTTGTTCGGGTCCATTTCCAGTTTGATCTTCACCCAGCCGAACGACTTCTCGAAATGGGCCAGGGCGTCCTCGGCGCGCCCAAGGTCCAGCAGCGCGTCACCGACCAGGCCATGGGCCACGCTGCATAGGTGCGCGGTCTCGATGTCATCGGGCCGGGCCAGCGGACGCTCCAGCCATGCCTTGCCGTAGGGCAGGTAATGCTCCTCCAAGGCTTGCTGAAAATGCCCCGCGTGCTCAAGAACACCGCCGGCGTTCCAGTGCGCGATGGCCAGATTTCTGATCGCTCTGGCAGGGTTTGGATCTACTGCGAGCTCAGCTTCGCTCCTTTTAAGTGCACTTTGGTAAAGCGGCTTCGCTTCCTCATACTTCCCCAATTCCCACAGGATGTTTGCGAGGTGCCGCTCAAGAATCCCAATTTTTCGTTGTCGCTCAAAGTTCGAGAAATCTTTCCGCGACAAATCCCTCCATAGCGCCAGCGACCGGTTGGCGTAGCGCAACGCCTCCTCGTAGTCGCCCAGGGAGTTCTCGCTGAAGGGTTCTCCGAGGGCATCCGCCAGCCGCAAATAGAGCTCCGCCAGATCGGCCTGGAACGCCTCGTCGGTCTGCTTCGGATCACCAAGCGATTCGACGAAAGTCACACTGATGTGCGCGAGGGCTGCCCCGGCTTTGGACG
>CAZIFU010000095.1:0-1788 GCA_964539075.1 uncultured Verrucomicrobiota bacterium
CTTCGACAACCTCTGGGCCAATCGCGAAAAGCTCAACGCCTACACCCGCGCGCTTTTCGCCCTCGCCGCGCATCATTTCGGCAAAGCCGCCGAAGCGAAAACGCTGATCGCCAACCTGGAGAACGGCGTGAAGCGCGATGACCGCCCCGACCAATCGGTCCTCATCTCCGGCTCCCCCTCAACTCTCAACTCTCAACCCTCAACTGTCTTGGGCACCGCGCATTGGGGCGAGGACGGCGTCTTCTGGCGCTGGAGCGACGGCGGCGTGGAGGCGACGGCGTTCGCGCTGCGCGCGTTGCTGACGATTGACCCGCAGAACAAGCTCATTGAGCCGGTCACCAATTGGCTCATCAAGAACCGCCGCGGCGCGCAGTGGAGCAACACGCGCGACACCGCCATTGTCGTGCTGGCGATGAACGATTATCTCAAGGTGAGCGGCGAACTTAAACCGGAGCTGGAATACGAACTGTTTGTGAACGGCAGCAAAGTGGCTGACCAGAAGGTCAAGGGCGCGGACGTGTTCAACGCCCCGAGCCGTTTCACCATTGACCCGAAACACATCAAGGACGGCGACAACGCCATCCGCATAAAAACCAAAACGGTGGGGCGAGCGTCCCCGCGAGCCGAAGACGTGAAGGCCCAACCAAAAGATGCGGCTCGCGGGGACGCTCGCCCCACCGGCGGCGGTGAGCCGTCGCTTTACTTCGCTGTCGAGGCGAAGTTCTTCAGCCTTGAAGAACCCATCACGCCCGCCGGCAACGAGATTTTTGTGAAGCGCGAGTATTACAAACTCGTCGGCCGCCCGACGCTGTTGAAGGGCTACGTCTATGACAAGGTGCCGCTGGCGGACGGCGAGAGCGTGAAGAGCGGCGAGCGCGTCGAGACCGTCGTCACCATCGAGACGAAGAACAACTACGAGTATCTTGTGTTCGAAGACCTCAAGCCCGCCGGCCTCGAGGCCGTGGAAATCCGCAGCGGCGAATCGCTTTACGCGCGCGAGTTGAAGAGCGGGGCGGTGGAGCGGAAATTCAGTAATCAGTCTTCAGTAATCAGTAATCAGTCGAAGGCACCGAAGCAGGCTGGTGTTGCCGGCCGGCGGCCCATTCCGCAATCCGCACTCCCCATTCCGCAATCGGACTCCGACCACACCGGCCGTACGCGCTGGGTCTATCAGGAATTGCGCGACCGCAAGGTGGCGCTGTTCGTGGACAAGCTCCCCGAAGGCGTCTGGGAAATCCGCTACGATTTCCGCGCCGAGGTGCCCGGTCAGTTCCACGCGCTGCCCGTCCTCGGCCACGCGATGTATGTGCCGGAAATCCGCTGCAATGGAGCGGAGGTGCGCGTGACGGTGGAAGATGCGAAGCAATGAACCATTGACGCTCCGGCGAACCGGAGCGATTCTACCCGCATGGGCAAAGTCATCGTCATCCTCAAACTGACCAATTACGGCGATTTGGTGCTTCTCCGCGCCAAGGCGTCCAAACGCAAGCCGCGTGAGGTCGAGGTCAGAGCCTTGGTGGACACCGGGGCGACGCGCCTTTACCTCAAGCCGACGGTCATCAAGAAGCTCGGTCTGGCCCGCACCGATACGGTCCGCTCGCAGACGACCAACGGCGAGGCCATCCGCTACAAATACGAGCCGGTGCAACTGGAGTTGATGGGCCGCCGCGAGAATTTCGACGTGATCGAGATTCCGGAGAATGTACCCAACCTACTCGGTCAGGTGCCCTTGGAAGTGCTCGACTTCGTGGTGGACGCCAAAGGTCAGCGGCTTATCCCGAATCCTGC